>JANYHY010000584.1 GCA_025362165.1 Myxococcales bacterium
GCGATCGTCAAAAAAATCATCGTCGAGCACGGCGGCACCATCGACGTCGGCGAGAGCGAGCTCGGCGGCGCGTCCTTCGTGATCCGGCTCCCCAACGCGTGATGACTCGTGCCTCGCGTGCTAAAGTTGGTCGCACCGGATGGCCGACAGCAAGCAAGACTCTGCGCTCTACCCGCTCGCGATTGGTGTCGTGATCGTCGGGATGATCGTCGGGTTCGCGTGGCTCCCTCGCGTGCTGGCCGCGCAGGGCGGTGGCGGTGGCGAGGGACAAGCGGCGCCGGACTTCCATGTGCCGATCGTCGCGAACGCCCAAGATCTCGCCGTGCCGCCGCAGTCGCCGCCGGACTCGATCTCGCTCGCGGACTTGAAGGGCAAGGCTGTCATCCTGGATTTTTGGGCCACGTGGTGCGGGCCGTGCCGCGCTGAGGCGCCGATCGTCGATCGCGTCGCCGCGCACTATCGAGGCAAAGGGCTCGTCGTCATCGGGATGAACACGAGCGACGAGGACGGACTCGCCGCGCCCTTCGCCAAGCGCGAGGGCCTCTCGTATCCGATCGCGTTCGACGACGGGCACGCCGCGCACGCCTACGGTGCAGATGCGCTCCCGACGCTCGTCGTGATCTCGCGAACCGGCAAGATCGTAGCAGTTCGTCAGGGCATCACGGACGGCGCCGAGCTAGAGCGGCTGGTCGACAAAGCGTTGTAGAGCGCTAGCGAAACGGTCCTGATTGAGGTCTACCGCGCAGCGCTCTCATCAATTGAGCGGCTAGCTCCAAGTCGGCCATCAACGTTTGTGGATCCGTGATCGCCCCTTGAATTTGCCAACTCACGCCATGGGGCGCGACGACAAATCGGCGAGTCGAAGTGTTGTCTCTAGCTAACGCCGTCCACGCTTCGCGCGCAGCCGCTGAGAGCGCGGGGTCCGCGAGGGTCATTGCGCGATCGAGCGGAGGCTCCATGGGGAAGGTCACCTCTGTCGCGATGACGTCCTGTGCGTCTTGCCAATGAGTCTCCACCGAGAAGCGATCGACGCCGATCGAGCCGTCTCGGATGGACATCGAGCCGATCTCCAGCTTGCCTCCGGTCATGTCCGCGAACGCGCCCCAGGCAGGCACCGAGCGCTCCATGTGCTTGGGCGCAGGCACGTTGCGGCCGATCCAATCCCAACGTTGGAGCAACGCGAGCGCGACGCGGCACCAACCCTCGAGCGAGGTCGTGTTGGTGCCGGCGATCCCGACGCTCATCTGCCCGCCCGTGTCGGTGAGGCTCACGTGCGAGAAGTCGACGAGCGCCTTCAGCACGTCAGGCCCGAGGATCACCGCGAGCTGCGCGTGCTCACGAGAGCGCATCACGAAGCGCGCGTTCGCGGTGGAGTGCTCGCTCTTGTAGCTCGTGCCCAGCAAATCAAGCGGGTTCGCGAGCTCCGCCGGCGTGAGGAATCCCCACTCGCGCTCTGTGACTTGCAGGTCCACTCCGAGGGATGGCCAAGTGAAGTCGAGCCTCAACCGATAGGCGTTGCCATCGTAGACACGACGAAGCGCCAGCGAGGTCCGTCCAGACGTAGCGCGCAAGGTCGCGCCATCCGGGTCGAGCGACATGCCCATGCGCACCGCGACCTCCTGCCACACACGCGCGAAGCGATCTCGGCCGACCGGAAAGTATCGACCCGGCGCGCGAGGCTTGGTGCCATCGGGAGTGCGAACGATCGTGAGCGGCACTCGCACGACCACGTCATCGGAGAACGCGATCACAGCGCGCACCTCGAGGTGCCACCGCCAGCGAAAGGACGAAGCCGCCATCGAAGGCACGATGTCCGGCGGCAGGCGGAGTGAGAACGTCAGCGGGTCCGTCTCCGGCGGCGCGCCCTGCACGAGCGTGATGCCATAGCGCTGCGCCTCATAGGTGTAAGCCGCGGGCCGCGTCACTTGCTCGCTCGCGACCACAGCCACCGTCACGCGTCGGATGCGCTGCGCCGCTACGTTCGCGACGCTCACCGCCCCAGCGACCGTGCCTCCAGGTTCGAGCACGTCGCGATCGATCGACGCTTCGAGGTACACCCTCCCCGCGGTTGGCCCGTTCGAGGACGAGACGATGCGCGGCGTGCCGTCGCCGTCGCTCTGGGGCAACACCTCCACCGGCAATACGAAGCTCGCGCGGCGATCCGGCCACCACGGAACGCTCACGTGCACGTTGAACACGTAGTGGACGACACAGCGCGGACCGGTCAGCGATGGCGGCGCGTTCGTCGGAAGGTCGAAGACGTAGCGTCTCTTGTGCACGCCCTTGGTGAGCACGCGCTCTTTCTCGCGCACCTCCAGCCGCATGACGTCGAACGTCGAGATGTACGCGCCTTTGCCGTCGCCGACCAGCACGCGCTCAGTGCCGACGAGGCGCAGCGCAGTGAAGTCCGTAGGCGTGTCGCTCTTGCTGTCGAGCATGAGCTCCACCTCGAAGCGCTCACCCGCGCGCGCGAACTTGCGTGCATAGTACAACTTCGCTGTGGGGCGGCTTCGCACGCCCGGATCTTACGTGCGCGGCTGGTGCCGTGTGCTAACGATCGGCGGATGCGGACGCTCCTTGCTGCACTCTTGATCTGCGCTTGCAACCACGACACGACCTCGTCCATTGGCTCATCGATTGGGCCTTCCACGCAGCCTGTCTCCAAGGCTGCTGCGGCCGCGTACGGTGATCCGCTGAATGTGACGGCTACGACGTCGCTCACGGACATCGCGAAGAATCCGGCTAATTTCAAGGGCAAGACGCTCGCGACGCAAGGCACCGTCACCAAGGTCTGCCAAGAGCGCGGCTGTTGGATGGCGATCAAGGACGACAGCGGCACGGCGACGATCCGCATGCACGGCCATGCGTTCTTCGTGCCGACCACCGCGAGCGGCAAGCACGCGCGCGTGCAGGGCACCGTGATGCTCACCAAAGACGGCAAAGAGTGCGATGACATGGAGGCAGTAGGTGCGCAGCTCGAGATCGACGCCACGGGAGTCGAGCTGGATTAGGGCGAGCCTCGCGGCGCTGGTTGCTACGTCAACGGTCGTCGCTTGCAGCGCGTCTTCGCCTTCGGCTGACACGATCCCTCGGCGGTCGTGCTCGATCACGGTGTGGCATCACGCGTCTGCGCCCGCGGCGCAGGTGGAGGTCGTCTCGAGCTGGACCAACTACGCTCGACCCGGCACGTTGTTGCCGGCTTCGCGATCGGACGGTTGGCGGGTCACGTCATTCGAGCTCCCTCCCGGAGAGCACACCTACGCGATCATCGATGACGGTCTGTGGCTTACGGACACGAACGTCGGCACCACTGCGTTTCACGACGGGCGCGAGGTCACCTGGGTGAACATGCCCGACTGCACGCGCGCCGCATTGCGCGTCGAGACTGCGACCGGCAGTGACGATGGTCATGGCAAGGTCACCGCGACGTTCCTCGCGGGTAAAGGCCAGCCGGGAGTGAACCCCACGGACGTCGCGATCACCGACGCGCGAGGTCAGCTGCTGCCGTTCGATCGAGTGGACGTCGACGCGTCGAAGGGAGCGATCGCGTTTTCCATTTCGGGCCTCGCTTCGGGCAAGCACGAGCTCTTCGTGCACGCCACTGACACGGCTGGGGCCGAAGCCGAACCTGCGCGCGCAACCATGTGGATCGAGCCAAAACCGTGGGATTGGCGTGATTCGGTGATTTATCAAGTGATCGTGGATCGCTACCGTGACGCCCAAGGCGGCGCGCTCGCGCCTCCCGCGGATGCGGCGGGCTGGGCCGGTGGGAACGTGGACGGTGTGCGCGCCGCGATCGAGTCTGGCGGCATCCAGAGCATGGGCTTCAACACGATCTGGCTGTCGCCTCTCTACAAGAACCCGCAGGGGAGCTTCCCCGCCGCTGACGGTCACTCGTACTCCGGATACCACGGCTACTGGCCTTCGGACTCTCGCGCGCTCGATCCGCGCTTTGCGACAGAGGCTTCGCTCGACGCACTGATCTCGTCGGCGCACGCGCATGGTCTGCGAGTGATCTTCGATGTCGTTCCGCATCACGTTCATCAAGAGCACGCCTACGTGACAGCGCACCAGGACGGCGCGTGGTTCACCGATTGGGGAGGCAAGTGCGTGTGCGGCTCGGACACGTGCTCCTGGCAGGCGCACGCTCAAGACTGCTGGTTCGCGCCATATTTGCCGAGCTTCGACTGGCATCGTGATGACGTCGCCGCGCAGACCACCGCGGATGTCTCTTGGTGGCTCGATCGCTTCGACGCCGACGGACTGCGCCTCGACGCGGTGCCGATGATGCCGCGCGCGGCCACACGCCGCATCGCGGCCGACGTGCGCGCGCGCTTCGATCAGGGCGGTCACAAGACCTACTTGCTCGGCGAGAACTTCACCGGCGCGGGCGGCTACGAGACTCTTCGTTATCAGCTGGGGCCGTTCGGTCTCGACGGCGAGTTTCATTTCCCGCTCATGTGGGCGCTGCGTGGGGCGATCGCGTGGGGCTCTTCCTCGCTCGCAGACGTGGACACCGCGCAGCACACGGGCGAGACCGATTGGCGGGGCTCAGGCTCGGTGATGGCGTTGATGATCGGCAACCACGACGTCACGCGCTTCGCTTCCGAGTCTGCGGGTGACGCGAACGGCGACGGCTTCATCGCGGCAGCGCAACCCGCAGACGCGCTCGTGTACCAAAAGCAGCGCCTCGCGCTCGGCGTGATCTTCACGATGCCGGGCGCGCCTGTCGTCTACTACGGCGACGAGGTCGCGCTCGCGGGTCGGGCGGATCCGGACTCGCGCCGCGTGATGCCGCCAGAGAGTGCGCTCACCGCCGACATGCGCGCGACGCGCGACTTCATGTCCAAGCTCGGCAAGCTCCGCGCGTGCTCTGACGCGCTCAGGCGTGGCGGCTACCGCACGCTCGTCGTAGGCGGAGAGCAGCTCGCCTTCGCGCGTGAGACAGCCGACGGCAAGGCGGCGGTCGTCGTCGTGTTCCGCAACGGCGCTGCGCCCATCGACGCGCCGTTTCTGCAGATCGCAGCCGGATCGTGGGTCGACGCGCTAACAGGTGACGTATCAACGATTGACCCCGCGCGCGCGGTGTTGCAACCC
>JANYHY010000065.1 GCA_025362165.1 Myxococcales bacterium
CCCCACTGCGCGAAGCCATCGCTCGCGCCGACTCCGAGTCCGCGCAAGGCCCTGCCCAAGATCCGCAAGTGGTCCGATCCTTCGGACCCGCTCCCCAAAGAGGGACAGCAGCCGCCGATGCCCGACAGCTACGCGACCGCGCAATCTGCGCTGCGTTATGTCGGGTGGGCGCAAGACCCGCAGAGCTGGGACGTGCTCGTCAAGCAGATCACTCGCCGGCCGCCGAAGGTCGACGTCACGATGGACTCGATGCTCCAAGGAGGCCTGGCGATCCTCGGCATGACCTTGCGCGGACTCGGAGTCGGCGCGAGCGATGGCTTCGCGCAGTGGGGCGATCCGAAGGCGTTTCCGCTCCTCATGAAGTACATCGAGGAGCCCATGGAGAACGAGCAGAGCCGCTACGAGGCGTGCTTCGCGCTCTCTTGGGTCGCGACAGACGACAACATGAAAGAGGTCGTCACGAAGGTCCACACGTACAACAAGCCTGATCCGAAGAGCCAATTGATCCGCGGCTGCTTGCTCGAGTCACTCGTGCACCGGCCAGTGCCCACGGCGACCGCGGGCCTCGTCGATCTCCTCACGGCGACCGGCGACGTGCAGGTTCGCCACCAAGCGGCGCGCGCGATGGGCTTTGGCGGCATGGACGCGACGGTCAAGGGCAAGCTCATGGAGATGATGAAGGACGACCAACTCCGCTCCGACGCGATGGTCGCGATCCTCATCGGCGCCGACCCCGACACCGTCGGACAAGCGCTCGCTCGCTACAATGGTACGGGTCCAGAGGCGATGGAGGAGTTGAAGTCCACGTACGATCGCTCCTTCGGCTACTGGAGCGACAAGAACTACGAGAACGGCGACGTCGCGCGTTGGATCATCAACGCTGAGGCGTGCCGCTACGTGAAGGTGAACGAGGCGCTCCAAGATTGGCCGCGCCTGATCCTCCAGCGCGCGATCCAGGGCATCGAGTTCGACAACGGCCCGCACTCGATCACGCGCGTGCAGTTTCGCGTGCGCCTCATTCGCGACGCCAAAGGCGGTGACCCGAAGAAGCGCGAAGAGGCGATCGCGATCCTCAAGTTCATGAAAGAGAAGGGCGTGCTCATGGCGCTTCGCGGAGAGCCGGCGCCGCTCGGCGATCTCGCCAAGCAAGCGTTCTTCGAGGTCATGAACCCCAAGATCAACACCGACCAAAAGCTCCCAGAGAACGAAGACAAGACGGGCAACGGCGGCAACGCCATGCCCCATCCCTGAGGAGTACGGTGCTCTTGAGGAGTACGGTGCTCTTCGCCGATACCGGCGCGATCCCTTCGTCGGGAGTCGTCGCCGTACGGGAGTACGGCTCCTCGTCCGCTCCTAGGGCTCGCTTGGTCTCGGCGAAGATCACCGCACTCCTCCGGCAGACTGGGCGCAAGTAGGTGCGCAGAGGAGCTTGGCTGATTGCGGCGGTCGCGTTGGGGTGTCGGTCGCCGGTGCCGGCGGAGGGACCTGCGGGCGGTGAGGTGACGGCTTTGATTGAGACGCCTCCTGGGGTTGCTTTGGTGGCGGCTTGTGTGCCTTCGGGGGCGGAGCTTTGTTTCAATGCGATTGATGACAATTGTAATGGAGTGATCGATGAGGGGTGTGGGCTCACCACCGGGATTGTGCAGTTCACGATCGCTTGGGGCGACAGCAAGGCTGATGTGAACCTTGACGTCAGGCCGCCGCCTAGGATGCCGGGCACGCAGGACAGCTCGGACTTCCATCGTGACAAAGACTGTCCGCGCGATCCCAGCTGCTACGGACAGAACGAAGAGAACGTCTTCTTGAGCAGCCCTGATCCGGTGCGCGCGGAGCCGCCACACGGCAGAGTCACGGTCACGCTCGATTTGGGAGATCCGAAAGACGCGCCGCTCCCGGTGCATGTGCGCTTCGGGGCCAGAATTGGCAGCAAGAGCTACGGCGCCGACGTGCTCCTCAACAAGCGAGGGGACAAGAAAGTGTTCATCTTCACGATGTAACCGAAAGCCTCTAGAGTCGTATCTGGGGGGGCTATGGGCGAGGCGCGCGTGAAGGGGCAGGGGATCGTGAGCGTCCGCTCGTTCGTCGAGGAGCGCTTCGGTGTCCAAGGATGGGAGGAGCTGCTCGAGCACATCTCGCCAAACGATCGTGACGAGCTCGCGTCCGTGCTCCCGATCGGGTGGTACCCGCTCGCGTTGCATACGCGTCTCATCCACGCGCTCGACATCGTGCATGGCTATGACGATCTCTCCTTGATCGTCCAGCTCGGTCGCTTCAAGGCCGAGCGCGATCTATCCACGATTCACCGGCTTTTCATGCGCTTTGCGACTCCTTCGCTGATGTTCGGCAAGACGGCCGACTACTGGCGGCGCTTTCACGACACAGGCGAGTGGCAGGTCGTGCGGCCAGATGCGAACTCGGTGCAGGCCACACTCTCCAACTGGGCTTGTGTGGACACCGCACAGTGCCGCGAGCTCGTCGGTTACCTGGGTCGCGTGCTCGAGCTCGCGCGCACGAAGAACCCGATGATGGAGCACCCGAAGTGCAGAGCACGAGGCGACGCGGTCTGCGTGTTCCAAGCCCGTTGGGGTGAGCGCCTCAATCTCGGCGGAGTGCCACCTTCGTCGAAAGACGCCAAGCTGGTCCAGCCTCCGAGCCCGCGCGTGGATTCGGGTTACGTGCCGGTCTCGCCAAGCACTCCGAGCGGCCGCAAGTCTGGCTGACCCATTGTTTCGCTTGGATGCGCCGCCGGACATCCCTATAACCCCGGGACCATGGGCTCCACGGCAATGCTGTCCCTCATTCTCGGAGCGTTCCTGCTCTTCGGCTGGTCTGCGCACAAGCGCTGGAGGCTGCTGTGGACCGGCCAACCCGACAATCGCCTCGATCGTCTGAAGGAGCGCCTCGTCGTCGTGTGGCGCTACGCGCTCGCGCAAGAGAAGATGGACTACTACCAGCCCGCTGGTATCGCCCATAAGCTGATCTTCGTCGGCTTCAGCGTGTTGCTCGCGCGCACGCTCATCCTTTGGGGGCGCGCGTTTTGGCCGAGCTTCAACCTGTTCGTGCTCGAGCCCTGGACTGCGCTCGGCAAGACCTACGAGTTCGCCAAAGACTCGGTCGCGATGCTCGTGGTCTTCGGTGTCGCGGTCTTCTTCTACTATCGAGTCATCAAGCCGATCTCGCGCACCACCAAGAGCGCGGAGGCGATCATCATCCTCGGCATCATCGCGACGATGATGATCGCGGACATGTCATACGACGGCGCGATGCTCGTGTTGGCCTCACGAAAGGCCGAGTTCTGCAGCGCTGGGGTGAGCTCGCTCGCGACAGCCTCGCAGTGCGACGCGCTCCGCACGATCATCGCGCCTCTAGGTGATGGCGTTCACTCGGCGGACTGGACGCCGTTCCCCAACCCCAGCGGCTCGCTCTTCGCGGTGTTCTTCAAGAGCCTGAAACCAGGCGCGCTCGTGTGGATCGCGACGATCGGTTTCTGGACGCACACGTCGCTCGTGCTGATCTTCTTGAACCTCCTGCCGTACAGCAAACACTTCCACGTCATCACAGGCGTGCCGAACGTGTTCTTCAAAGACCTCAATCCGCCGGGCCGATTGGCGCCGATGGCAGAGAGCGCCGAGAAGCTGGGAGAGCTCGTCGGCGCCGCGACTGACCTGCCAGATCCCGGCGCTGCGGCGGTCGGCATCGGACGCATCGAGCACTTCTCGTGGAAGGCCATCTTGGACTTTTACACGTGCACCGAGTGCGGACGCTGCAGTGAGAACTGCCCCGCACATCGCACGGGCAAGCTGCTGTCTCCCAAGCTGCTGACTCTCGATTTGCGCGACCACCTCTACAATCGCGAGGAGGAGCTCGTCGCTTCTGATCAAGAGCGACAAGAGCGACAGCCCATCAACATCACGCCAGATCTCATCCACCCGGACGTCATCTGGGCATGCACCACGTGCCGCGCGTGCGAAGAGCAGTGCCCGGTCCTGATCAGTTATGTCGACAAGATCGTCGATATTCGACGCAACTTGGTGCTGATCAAAGGCGAGATCCCTGCAGAGCTGAATCGCGTGTTCCAGGCCATGGAGGTCAACGGCAATCCATGGAACCTGTCGCGCATGGATCGCGCGGCGTGGAGCGACGGATTGGGCATCAAGACGTTCGCCGAGCACCCCACTGCCAAAGTGCTTTATTGGGTGGGCTGCGCCGCGAGCTATGACGATCGCGCCAAGAAGATCGCCCGCGCGACTGCCAAGTTGCTCAAGCAAGCGAACGTCGATTTCGCGATCCTCGGACAACAAGAGAGCTGCACTGGAGACCCCGCGCGTCGCGCCGGAAATGAGTTCCTCTTCGCGATGCTCGCCGAGCAAAACGCGGCAGTGCTCAATGAATATGCGGACAAAGGCGGAATGCAGACCGTCGTCACGGCTTGCCCGCATTGTTTCAACACACTCAAGAATGAATATCCCGATTTCGGCGCGAAGCTCGACGTCGTGCACCACTCGGATTTTCTATTGGGTCTATTGAGCGAGAAGAAGCTCATCCCCAAGAACCCCGTAGAGGGCAAAATCGCCTATCACGATAGTTGCTACTTGGGCCGCTACAACGGCGTGTATGAGCCTCCGCGTGAGATCTTGCGTCGCATCCCGGGAGTAGAGGTCGTCGAGGTCGAGTATTGGAACAAGCAGCGCGGACTCTGCTGCGGCGCGGGCGGCGGGCAGATGTTCATGGAGGAGCAGAAGTCTCCTTCCAAGAAGGTCGGGGGAGAAGCGGCCGTGGACCGCGTGAACATCAAACGCACATTGCAATTGGTGGACACTGGCGCCAACGCAATAGCGAGCGGCTGTCCGTTCTGCATGACGATGTTGACAGACGGCTTGAAGAGCCAAGGCCTAGAAGACCAAATCGCTCAATTGGACGTCGCCGAATTGCTCGAGCGAAGCTGCGCCGAAGAAGAGGCCGCTGAGGTCGTACCTAACACTACTGCGTCAGGATCGGCTGCTCATGTGAGCAGAACTCCGTGCTTGTGATTTGGCGTTGCGCGCCACGGTC
>JANYHY010000660.1 GCA_025362165.1 Myxococcales bacterium
GCTGCCGCGCGTGGGAAAGAGTGACGACAAATCACCCGTAAAATGCAGCCTCCCGACGAGTACGAGCGCCACGATCGTCGGGATGACGACCAGCAGAATACGCGTGACGCGTTTCACGCGATTGGCGGCGCGACTTGCTTGACGCGCACGCGCATGATTCGTCTGCGGCTCATCGACGTGACCTCGGCTGTGAGCTCGCTCGAGAGGTTCACCTTGTCGCCGACACGCGGCAACCGCGCGAACTTCTGCAGAACGACCGCACCCACCGGCTCGGCCGCGTGCTCGAGCGACACGCCCGTGGCCTTCGAGACATCCTCGATCGTCGCGCGTCCGTCCACGTCCCAAGACTCGTCCTTCATCCGAGTCACGAGCGCGGGCTCCTCGTCGAGCTCATCGCGGATCTCGCCGACGATCTCCTCGAGCAGATCCTCCATCGTGACGATGCCGCTGGTGCCGCCGTACTCGTCGACCACCACCGCGATCGGGGTCTGCGCGCGCTGCATCTCGCGGAGCACCTCCACGAGGCCCTGGCCCTCTGCGACGAACAAGACGTCGCGCTTCAGCTCGCTCAAGTGTGGCGCGGCGCGCGCCTCTGGGTCGGAGAGGAAGTCCTTGATGTAGAGGTAGCCGGCGATCTCGTCGAGCGATCTCTCCTTGGTGATGATGACGCGCGAGTATTGCTGGCCGCGCAAGAACTCAAGCGCATCTTTGCCGGTAGTCGAGAGCGCGAGGTGCGCGACGTCCACTCGCGGGACCATCGCGTGTCGCGCGCTCCGTTGGGCGAAGCGCATCACGCGCTCGAGCAGCTCCGCCTTCGCCTTCGACTCGGGGCCGCGCGCGGCGCTCGCGACGAGGATGCCGAGGATCTCTTCTTCGGAGAGCGTGCCCTCGCTCGCCGCGTTCGGCTTGAGCCCCATCAACCGGAGCACGACCGACGAGCAGCGCTCGAGCACCCACAAAAAAGGCATGAACGTGACGTAGATGACGCGCAGCGGACGCGCAGCCGCGAGCGCGGTCTGCTCGGAGCGCTGGATGGCGATGAGCTTCGGAACGAGCTCGCCGAACAGCACGTGCGCGAACGTGAGGATGGTGAATGCGATCGCAATGATCACGTATTCGCCGATGTCGTGGAGGCTTGCTGGCACGATGGTGGAGAGCGGCCCGTGGATGAACCCTGCGACAGCGGGCTCGCCGATCCAACCCAGGCTGAGGCTCGCGAGCGTGATGCCGAACTGAGTGACGGAGAGGTAGCGGTCCAGGCGATTGACGATCTGGCCCGCGATCACTGCGCGCTTCTCGCCCTTCTTCGCGCGTGTATGCAGCTTGGTCGCGCGGACCTTCACGAGCGCGAACTCCGCGGCCACGAAGAAGCCGTTGAGCGCGATGAAGAGGACGGCGAAGAGCAAACCCATCAGGGAAGGCGTTTCTAACACGGCGCTCTCCGCCGTGCGTCGTCACCCGAAATACTTCTCGGCCGCCGCCTTGCTCTCGGCGAGGACGTCCTTGTGGAGCGAACCGCCTTTGCTGTCGATCGTGATGACGCCGCGGAAGTCCTCGACGCGCAGGAGCCACATCGCCTCGGGCGGGCCGAGCGTGTCGTAGAGGTGCACAGTGACGACCTCCTTGATCGCCTCTGCGAGCGCCACCGCAGCGCCTCCGACTGCGTGCATGTAGACTGCACCGAACTCCTGGCAGGCGGCCGAGGTCTTCGGGCCCATGCCGCCCTTGCCGATCACTCCGCGCAGCTTGAAGTGCTCGATCACCTCTGCTTGGTACGGCTCCTCGCGGCTCGACGTCGTGGGACCTGCCGCGATCACTTGCCACTTGCAGTCCTCGGCGCGCGCCGCGTCCGTCAGCTTCTTCATGACCGGCCCGCAGTGGTAGATGAACGAGCCAAGGAGGATCGGCTTGAGCCACTCGAGCGAGCTCATCTGCGCCGGCTCTCCGTGCTGCATCGCGTGGATGGCCTCGTGCATCAGCTTGTGTGCGCCGTCTCGGCCCGTGATGATCGTCCCGTACAGGCCGACCTCGTCGCCGACGGTGAGCTCGCGGATCTTCTGTTCGTCGATGGGCAGATCGATGCGTGTGATCGCCATGATCAGGCTCCCTTCTTGTGCGAGCTGGCGTTGTACTCACCGGCGACGAACGTCTCCTCGGTGAAGCGCGCCTCGTTCTTCGAGACGTCGATCTCCGCGCTCCATCGGCGGCACGACCAACACTCGTACGCGAGCGACACGAAGAAGCTGGCTGGCAAGCGGTGCTGCGCGGTGACCTTCATGCCGAGCACGGTGGTCTTGCCGCCGAAGCCCATGGGGCCGATGTTCAGGCCGTTGCACGCTTGCATGAGATCTTGCTCGAGCGCGCGCAGGCGAGGATCGGGGTTCTCGTCCCCGAGGTGACGCAGGATCTGCTCCTTCGCAGCGAAGGCCCCGCCCGCGCGGTCGCTGCCGATGCAGATGCCGCAAACGCCTGGCGCGCAGCCTTGACCTTGCGCGTCGAGCACCATCTTGATGACCGCGCGCTTGACGCCCTCGAGGTCGCGGCCCGCCTTGATCTCTGCGTTCGGCAGCGCCATCTGGCCGCTGACGTTCTCGCAGCCGCCGCCCTTCAACAACAGATCGGCCTTGATGAAGGTTTTGTCCCACTGGTGAAAATGGATCTGCGGCGCGCCCCCGCCGAGGTTGGTGCCGTCGTTGTGCCCGGTGATCGAGTCCACGGTGTTGGGTCGGAGGTAGCTCTTCTTCGTCGCGCCGACCGTCGCCGCGTGGATGGCGGTTGTGAGCGCGTGCTCGTGTGGACCCGCGGGGTAGCGCACCCACCAGAGGTTCATGCCCGTGTCCTGGCACATCGGAGCGCTCGCCTCTCGCGCCTTGCGGATGTTGATCAAGAGCATGTCGAGCGCGTTGCGCGCCGCGCTCATCTGTCGCTCGCCGTCTCGAGCGCGCGCGATCGCGGCCTCGATGTCGCGGGGTAAGTCTGTCGCCGCGCGTCGGATCAACTCGACGAAATGAGGTTCGAGCGCGTCTGCGGAGTAGGAGTCCACCATCGATACATTGAGTAGCCCGGCGGCCGAAAGCTGGGAAGAGGCGCGGACGTGTGGCACGATCGACGCGTGCGATCTCGATCGACTTGGTGGGGCGTGGCAATGAGTGCATGCTGCATATATTTTGCCTGCGCGTCGCAGCCTGGCTCACCTCAGGATCCGCTCCTCGTCGAGGCCGGCTCGCACGACTCCGGCACGATGTTGCCCTTCGACGCAGCGTACGTCGACGTAGAGGTCGAGGCCGACATCCTTCCAGCTGACGCGGGTCCAGACGCCGCCCCCACGGGCTGCGCGAACCAGCAGGACGGCACTCCGTGCAAGGCCGCGCCCGATCTCTGCCACACCGACGGCGTCTGCATGATGGGAAAATGCATGGCGCCCGGCGTCCGCGCAGACGGCTACAACTGGAAGCTGAACGACGTCAACGCGCGCTGCTGCGGCGGCGTCTCCCTCACGACGACCACGGACATCAACTGCGGCGCGTGCGGCATCACGTGCAACGGCGGCAACGGTGAGAGCTGCTCGGCGCTCGCGGGCCACTACTTCTGTCGCGGCTGCAAGACCAACCAAGGTTGCTGGTCCAAGTGCTGTTCGCTCTCCTTCATGCCGCCGTCTTGCGCCGCGAGCGACTGCAACGGCAACTGCGACTCGACGCACTGCCCTCCAGGGAGCAAGTGCGTGTTGGGCAACGGCATGAGCAGCAACTACTGCTCGTACTAGTGCCTGGATTCTGAATCGACCGCACTAGTACCGCGACACAGTGGAATGGACCGATTGAGCTGTTGAGTACTAGGAAATCGGCGGGAGCTGATTTCGGGGGCAAAAGGGGGCGGAGCCCCCGGGACCGTCTAGTACCTCGGCGCAGCGGAGCTGCGGAATTCGAC
>JANYHY010000663.1 GCA_025362165.1 Myxococcales bacterium
GCGCTCGACCGAAGCACCCGAGAGTGAGCGCCGTCGACATCGCGTCTACGTGACGAAGAACACGGAGTACCATTTTCGAGATGGTTACTGCGTCGCTGTGCGTGATCGTCGCACGGGCGAGTTCCTCCATGGTCACCTCGCGCTGCGGCGTCGCGTGCACGGCGGCATCAAGTTCTATCTCAACGGCGCGATCGTCCCGAACCCAGGGGACCCGCGTCCGGGCGAAGCCCTCTACTTCGCGACCGACGGCCGCGACCTGGTGACGAGCCCGCTCGAAGCGGTCGAGCGACCTTCGAAAGAGATCGCCGCCGCATATCCGCCGGTCGCAAAAAAGGCCTAGCTGTTGCCGTTCGCCGTAAGCGACGTCAATTGGGGCGTGCCAAGGGCACCTCCGCTATGCCGAAGGGCGTTGATGTCCGCCAACGGCGGCATCGGTTGGAGCGTGCCAAGGGCACCTCCGCTATGCCGAAGGCCGTTGATGTCCGCCAACGGCGGCATCAATTGGCTATGCTGCGTTAGAGACAATGCTCGCCATTCCGTCGCGCATCGAGCTGCGTCACACCTCGGTGGAGACGCAGCGCCTCTGCTTGGCGCCCATCGACACTCGAGACGCCGCAGATCTCTGGCATGGCGTAGACGCGTCGCGCGCGCAGCTCGAGCCGTGGCTGCCATGGGTGCCGTTCAACGTCGATCAAGACGCGAGCTATCGCTACGCCGAGGCTAGCGCGCTCGACTGGGACGCAGGGCGCGCGTGTCGCTTCACGATCCGCGACCGCGCGACGCGCAGGTTCTACGGAGTCGTGGGCCTCGAGGCGCTCACGCACATGCACCAGAGCTGCGAGCTTGGCTACTGGTTGCGGACGGACGTGCATGGTCATGGCTACATGACCGAGGCCTCGCGCGCGGCATGCACGTGGGCTTACCAAAAACTCCACGCCCATCGCATCCGCGTCGCGGCCGCGACCGACAACCACGCGTCGCTCGCTGTCATTCGCAGGCTCGGATTTCGCTTCGAAGGGATCGCGCGGGAGGCGGAGCGCGTGAACAACCGCTGGCTCGATCACGCCGTGTTCGCGCTGTTGTCCACGGACTAGGGTCGTCTTGGAGTTGCTGGCCGCGCGCGGTCGTCTTACGTTCTCGCCAAGTCATGGCCGAAGATCTCTATGCGGTGCTCGGCGTCTCCAAGACCGCCGAAGCAGACGCCATCAAGAAGGCGTACCGCAACCTCGCCAAGGACCTGCACCCTGACAAGAACCCAGGGAACAAGCAGGCAGAGACGCGCTTCAAACAAGTCAATCACGCCTACCAAGTCTTGAGCAGCGAACAGAAGCGCAAGCTCTACGACGAGTTCGGCGAAGAGGGTCTGCGCGATGGGTTCGACGCGAACAACGCCCGCGCCTATAGGCAATACTCGCGGCAAGGCGGAGGCGCGCGATCAGGCGGCGGCAGTGGCGTGAGCTGGGAGGATCTGTTCAACAATCCTCAAGCCGGCGGCGGCGGCGAGGCGAGCGATCTCTTCGGCGATCTCTTCGGTCGAGCGGGACGCGGCGGGCGTCGCAGACAAACGCGCGGGCCCGACTTGGAGAGCGAGATCTCGATCGACTTCATGAGCTCCGTGCGCGGCACCACGCTCGAGCTGCGACCGCAGGGACGGACGAGCGAGCCCATCAAGGTCCGCATTCCTGCGGGCGCCGAAGACGGCAGCCGCGTTCGGATCGCTGGTCAGGGTGGCCCTTCTCCCTCCGGCGGACCCGCCGGCGATCTGTTGCTCGAGGTGCACGTGGAGCGACACGCCCTGCTCCAACGCGACGGCGACGACCTTCACCTCGATGTCCCGATCACGTTGGTGGAGGCGTATCGCGGCGCGAAGATCACCGTGCCGACGCTCGACGGCTCGGTCTCGGTGAAGGTGCCCGCGCGCACGCAGAGCGGGACGACCGTGCGACTGCGCGGCAAAGGCGTCGCGCGCAAGAACAAAGAGGCGGGTGATCTCTACCTCCATTTCCAGATTCACATCCCGATCTCGGATGATGTCGCCAAGTTGATCGACGAGCTCGATGACCTCACGGTCGGCGACCCGCGCAAGGA
Source organism: Myxococcales bacterium (assembly GCA_025362165.1). Classification (GTDB taxonomy): domain Bacteria; phylum Myxococcota_A; class Polyangia; order Polyangiales; family Polyangiaceae; genus JANYHY01. The sequence continues at coordinate 2,089 of JANYHY010000663.1, forward strand.
TCTCAAGCTCTGAGCTCACAGCCACGTTTGGGCTTGTTTGTCGCTGTCTCGTGCGCGCTTGCGTGCGGCGGTCCGGCTGCACCCGTGAGCGATCCGTCGACCGGTGCCAGCGCGCACGCAATGTCGGGGGGCTCGTCCGCGCAGCCGAGCGTCACACAAATCGCGTGCGGAGACTTCCACTCGTGCGCGCTGTCGAGCGACGGCACCGTGAGATGTTGGGGCCGCAACAAATCCGGCGAGCTCGGCGACGGTACCGACACGGATCGGTCCACGCCCACGCGAGTGGTCGGCGTGTCTAACGTGAGCGAGATCGCGCTCGGCGCGAACTTTTCGTGTGCGCGTGGCAACGACGGCGCGGTCACGTGTTGGGGCTCTGGTCGATTGTTCGGCGACGGCAAGCTCGTCTCTCGCGTCGCACCCACCAAGGTCCCCAACTTGAGCAACGTCGTGGAGCTGCGCGCCGGCGGATACATCACGTGCGCGCGAGACGGCGGCGGAGCGGCGAAATGCTGGGGTCTCGATGCAGGGCTCGGACAAGCGCCACTGCGGGTCAAATCGCTGGCGGTCTCCGCGGCGCACGCATGCGCCCGACTCGAGGGAGATCGCGTGCAGTGTTGGGGCGAGGGTGTGTGGTCACCCACGGCGTCATCCACCTACGCCAAGCCTTCGATCGACGGCGTCTCGCAGATCGCGACCGGTGATTCTTTCGCATGCGTCGTCACCGCAATCGGCACGGTCGCGTGCTGGGGTCGAAACGACGAGAACGGTCTCGGAACGCAAGCGGACGACGACAATCACCTCGCGCCGAGCCTCGTCCCAAACGTTGCTAGCGTGACGGCGCTCTCGTCCTCGGAGGCGCACTCGTGCGCGCTCGTCGCGTCGGGCAAGCTCGTGTGCTGGGGCTCCAACAGCGAAGGCGAGCTCGCGCGCGGAACGCAGTCCACGGGCGAGAGCGCAGGTGAGGTGCCATCGCTTGCGGGCGTCACGCAGGTCGCGATGGGCGCCGATCACGCGTGCGCGATCACCAAGTCCGGTGTGTATTGCTGGGGTGCGAACCGCAGCGGACAAATCGGAGACGGCACCACGGAGCGAAGACTATCGCCGGTGAAAGTAGTGTTTCGCTAGCGGCGCTTCTTCTTGCCGCCGCCGCTCGATTTGGGCCCGCCGCTCGGCTTTTTGCTGCGCTGCTCGATCTTGCGCACGCGATTGCGGATCTCCGCTTTGGCCTTCTTCGCGCCAGATTTGTCGCGGCGCGGAGGCTTGTCGTTCTTGTTGCCCTTCTTGGCGTGACGCTGGTGGCGAGGCTGCTCTTCGTCGTCGCCGACGATGCGCTTTGCGTAGACGGTGCGCCTCAAGATCTGCACGTCGATGATCTCGACCTCCATGCGATCTCCCAGCTTCACCTCGGTGCCGTGTCCGCTCACCGCGCGCAAACCCGTGTCGTCGAGCTCCCAGCCGATGCCGCCGAGCGACTCGAACTTTACGAGCACGTCGACGAACGGATCGTCTAGCGCGACATACACGCCGGTGCCCACGAGCCCAGTGACGCTGCCTTCGTAGCGCTCGCCGACCTTGTCGCGCATCAAGAACGCGCGGTACAGGTTCCCGATCTCGCGCTCGACCTCCATCGCGCGACGCTCGTTCTTGGACGCGAGGAGCGCGGCTTGCGCGAGCGTACTCTTGGCTTCGTCGCTGCGGTCGATGCGCTCGGCGAGGAGCACCGCGTGCACCGCGCGATGGACGACCAAGTCCGGATACCGGCGGATCGGCGAGGTGAAATGCAAGTACGCCTTCGAGGCGAGCCCGAAGTGTCCGCCGTTCACGGTCTCGTATGCCGCCTGCTTCATCGAGCGCAGCAGCAGCATGTTGAGCACCGCCGCCTTCGGGTGCGAGGCGAGTCTCTTGAGCAGATCGCTCAGCTCCTTTGGATCTTGCGTGATGCCTGGATCCACCGGAATGCCGAGCTCCTGGCAGAGCAACATGAACTTCTCGAGCTTCGTCGGGTCGGGGGGCGGGTGAACGCGGAAGATCGTGGGCACCTGCTTGGCGACCAGCCATCGCGCGACGACCTCGTTGCCGAGCAGCATGAGCTCCTCGATGAGCTGGTACGCCTTCTTCACGCCGGGATCTTGCGAGCGTCGCTGCACGTCGATCGGCGTTCCGGCTTCGTCGAGGATGATCTTCGCTTCGGGCAGCTCGAAGTCGAGCGCGCCTCTCTTCATGCGGCGACCGCGCAGCAAGCGCGACAGCTCCGCGGCGACCCTGAGGCCCTCCACCATTTGCTCGGCCTGCGGTTGCGCAGGCGGCTCCGTCGTGTAGCCGAGCGCGCGCGCGACGCCGCCGTAGTTGAGCTTCGCGCGGCTGTTCATGAAC
>JANYHY010000673.1 GCA_025362165.1 Myxococcales bacterium
GATCGAGTGCGACGAGCTCGGATCTGCGTCGGTGGTCATCCCCATCTTGTCACCCGCTTCGAGCCAGATGTAGTTCGGCTCGCTCGGGTGGTTGCCTGGTGGGTTGTAGTAGTTCTCTGCGTACGCGCCCTGCGTGAGCAACGTCCCGTTGATGTAAGGCGCGGACGGGTTGCCCTTGATGAGCGACCACGCGTGGTTCTCCATCACGATCACGAACACGGTCTTGATGCCCGGCATCGTGCTAGCGCCGCCGCCCTGCTGACCTTGCTGGCCGGCGTCGTGCTTGCGCCGTCGCAGCTCGTCCAGCATCGTGTCGTCATTGAAAGAGGGACCCGCCGAACATCCCACGACGCCAATCGCAACGGCCAATGCTCCGAGACGGAGCGAGCTCAACGCGTTCATCGAACCTCCAGCGACAAGAGGAAACTGCGAGACACACTCAGCGATGTCGCGGGTTTGTCGCCTTGTTCAATGATTCGCTGTCAGGGCAAAAGTCCGCGACACCGGAAAATCCGTCGCATCCTCACTGCACGTTTTCGACAAGACGTGGACTCTCAGGTGGATCACGCGTAGGTCCTCCGCGGGCGATAGCGAGCCTGACGAGGAACCCCGCTCACTGACTCGCTTGCGCCAGAGCGCATTCGTTGACGAGGCACGCAAGGGGTCTTGCTCGCCTAAGACGTAGAAGTCGAGGGCTACTCGAGTGCTCTGGACGATGAACTGCGCGTCGCTTCGCGCCGAATCGGATAGACTCCCGCCGCCCATGTTCTTCCTCGCATTGCTGTTGAAGCCGTTTCTCTATGCAGGCGCTCTCGCCGCTGGCTGGGCGATCTTTCGCCCGTACGGGAGGCACTGGGGATCGTCCACGGTTATCGAGTTGCTCGTCATCGTCGCGGCTGGGGCGCTCTTTCGCTTAGGGGCCGGCATCGTCCTGTTTCTCGCGCTCGCGCTCGCGCTCAATGCTGCGTACGACCCACTGAGCGACGCTGCGATATTGCGGATCCCCGCATTCTTGGTGCTGGGAACCATGGGACTGGCGTTGTGGGCGATCACGTCGGGTCTGGGGTTTCGCAGAGCGCCGTGGTGGAAGCGCATCGCATTCGCTTGCGCTGCTGAAGCGATCAGTCTCGTCCTCGACTGGGGAATGATGACGAGCAGTGGCGACGGTGGGGTCATGCACCTCAGCGACTTGCTGTTGTCAGGGCGTGGGCTAGGCGGCTGTTGAGAGTTCCAAGGTTACGAACACCCTAACTTAAGACTCGCCGACACGTCACTCGCACATGGAGTTGACGCAGAGGTTCGACTCGTTACGTCTTGCGTTGCAGACGATGCGAGTGTCGCCGACCTGGGCGTCCTCGAAGTAGATAGGCACTGAACTCTCACAATTGCTCGAGCCACTCCTTGGCGAGCGCGAGCGTGGTCGCGTGCTCTTCGATTCGCTGGAAGAAGGTGGCCTTCCAGTCGTCGCGATGGATGCGGCTCGCCAGCTCGAGGAGGCGAGCGTGTGCATCGACGAGCGTACGCCTCGCTTCGTCCACAGAGCCCAAAGCGAGACATACCTCGACGTGAACGAGGCGCACCAGCGCTTCACCTTCCTCGGCTCCATGAACACCGAGCTCGTCCACGGCTTGCTTGCTGTACACGAGCGCGTCGCCCGCGCGCGATTGACGCAGGAGCACTCTCGCGAGGATCGCGAGAGCGACGGGCCGCGAGTCTGGGGCAGCGTTCACGAGCTCGAAGCCTCGCCGAGCCTCAGCTTCGGCGCCGACCAGATTGCCCTGTTCGCACAAGATGGCAGCGAGGTAGGTGAGACACGCTCCTTCCATGCGGCGGTCGTCGTGCGCTCGAAAATGCTCAGCGCTGGCGCGCTCGAGGGTCGCTGCCTCGTCCAGCCGTCGCTGACGAAACAGTACCCATCCCAGGTTCTGCTTCACGTTCGCGACGACATGCCGGAGGCCGAGACGCTCTGCGTCCGACAAGACACCGCCGAGGACGACCTCGGCTTCTTCCAAGACGCCGAGCTCCAACAGTCCATAGCCTCCGTTCGAACGAGCGCTGCAAGCTTGGCGTAGATCACCGGACTGTTCGGCGAGCTTCGCGGCGAGCGCCAATCGCTCTACGTACTCCGCCAGATGGCCGTCGCGCAGGGCGCGGCTCGCCCTTACCTGTTCGATGCGCCCCTGCGTGGAGGGATGCAAGCCGACGTTCTTTGCGGCGGTCTCGACCGCGTCGAGGAGCCGCGCGGAGGCGTCTCGCTCTCCGCCGATGAGCAGATAGTGAGCGATGCGCGCGGCCGCCGTGATGACAGTGTCGTTTGCGCGAGCCAAGTGAGGATCGATTGCTCGCGCGAGCTCCATCAACTCGGACTTGCGCAGGAGTCGCTGGGTTGCGAGCGCGCGGTCCGCGAGCGCTTCGACCCAAGCGTCACTGCCCTTGGGGAGCAACGTCATGGCTTGCGCAGCGAGATTCGCCGTCTCCACGTTATCACCGCGCCACTTGCGCGCGGTGGCCTCGAGCGCGCGAAGTGTCCCAAGCACATCGCCGGAGGCACCGCAGGAGACGCCGCGTTCGGCGCGCGCGATGACTTCGGAGTAGTCGTTACCGTCCATCGACTGCTCGGCGGCGCGACGCCACATTGCGATGGCGCGAGCCGGCTGTTTTGCGCGCTCCCAATGCTCCGCGAGCGTTACCGCGTCGCTCTCCCCGGCGCGCTCCAACCACGCGGCAGCGAGCCCGTGGCCGAGCGCTCGGTCGCTCTCGGTGAACATTGCGTACGCTGCCTCTTGGACGAGGGCGTGATGGAACGTGTGCTCCCGCTCTTTGGCGAACTTACTCTCGGTGCGTCGCTGCACGATTTCTCGACGCTCCAAATCGATCAGCGTCAGTGCGACGGTTTGTTCATCGCCGCCTACGAGCGCGCCCAAGCCACCTTCCCAGAACGTGCGGCCGAACACGCTCGCGGCGCGCAGCAATCGTCGGGTGTCTGGGGCCAACGCTTCGAGGCGACTTTGTACCATCAGGAGCGCCGTCTCCGGCGTCGCGCTTCGGCCGTCCGCCATGGCGCGCACGAGCTCCTCGAGGAAGAACGCGTTGCCCACGCCTTGCTCTACGATGCGCGTGATCACCTCGGGGGTCGCACTCTTGCCGAGCCCGCCGACCACCAACTTCGTCGCAGCTGCTCGCGTGAGCATCCCGAGTCGTAAGACTTGCGCGCCGCGCTCGTTCCAAAGATTGGGGAAGATCTCGTTCACTTCAGGTCGCGCGAACGCCACGACGATGAGCCGCGTCTCGGCGAGGACACGAAGCGCCGAATCGATCAACGTGACGGTGGGTCGATCACCCCAGTGAAGGTCCTCGAGGACGATGATCAGCGGACGGTGTCGGCACTCGGCGGCGACGAAGTCCTCCCAAGCCAGGCGGATCTGGTCGAACATGACCGTCGGGTCGCGTCGCGCGGTGGCGAGCACGACGTCGTTTTCGTCGATGAAGGGAGCGCCGATCAGCTCTGCGAGGAACCGCGTCACTCGCGACGCGTCCATGCGGCTCACTCGCTGGCCGACATACGCTCCGAGCTTGTCCTGTCGAACCGTGAGGGCTTCGCCTTCGAGGACGCCGGCCACGCGTCGGACGATCTGCGCTGCGAGACCGAAGGCCGATCCCGCGCCGACGGGATCACCGCGTGCGAACCACACGTTCGCGGCCTCGTCTCGGTTGCGCAGTCTGCGGAGCAACTCGTGACGAACACGGGACTTGCCAACCCCAGGCGCGCCCAAGACGACCATCGCCGTCGCGCGCTCTTGCTCCACACAAGCGTCGAATGCGCCCTCGAGCGTCGCGAGCTCTAGATCGCGACCCACCGTCAGTGTCTGCTTACCAAGCAGCGTATGCATGCGATCGCCGTCGCGCCGACCCGTGAGTACTCCTCCACGCGTGTCGAAGGCGTCTCCGAGCAGACCGGCGGTCACGTCGTCCACGAGGATGCCTTGCGCGTCATCGCGCAGGAGAGCAACGGCGCGGTCGACGGCCTGTCCGATCGGTACGCGCGCCCCGTGTTCAGCGAGCTTCGCGCGCCCTGTCGCGAGCGCCATCGCCCTCACGTTCGTAGCAGCATGCAGCGCGAGGGCGCACGCTGCCGCCCGCCGCGCTTGATCCGTTGCCGTGCCCTGCCCCTCGAGCAACACCGCGACCGAGCCTCCCACCATGACCTCGAGGCGCGCACCGAAGGACTCAACCACCTTGCGCGCGGCTTCGACCGCACTCGACCAGTCCATGGACTCCATGGTCGCGTCGTCGACGCGCGCAACGCCGAAGAGCAAGATGGATGCAACGCGCTGCTCACCCGCGGTGATCGACTTTGGCGCGGCCTCGCTCTCAGGCTCGCGCTCGACCCACGCATCGCGCTCGGTCTGTTCGAGCTCCCTCGCCACTGCGGCTCCGTCAGCGGGTCGTCCGTCGGCGTGCTTGGCGAGCATGCGCGCGAGCAGCGCATCGACCGCAGCGGGCGCCGATGGCAACAGGTCGCGGATCCGCGGCGGGTCCTCCAACAGCGTCTTCACGAGCACCGCGACGACGTGGTCACCCACGAACGGAGGTCGTCCGGTGAGGCACTCGAACAACATGCATCCAAGGGAGTAGACGTCCGCGCGCGCGTCGAGATCCGACTCCGCTCGCACTTGCTCAGGAGCCATGTATGCAGGAGTTCCGACGACCGAGTCGGAATGCACGGTCGCGCTGTGTCCGAGCGCGACCCCAAAATCTAGGATCTTCACTCGCCTCAGGTCACCGTCGACGAGCCAAATGTTCGCGGGCTTGACGTCACGGTGCACGACGCCGCGAGCGTGCATCATGCCCAGCGCGTCGGCCGTGAAGCGCACCAAGGCGAACGCGTCCTTGGGGTCGAGCGGCCCGCGCGAGAGGCGCTGCTCGAGGTCCTCACCGTCGAGCCACTCCATCGCGAGGTAGCAACCATCGGCCGTGGTTCCGTGGGCGAGGTAGCGCACGATCCCTGGGTGAGCGAGATCGTGCAGCAGCTGCGCCTCTTGCTCGAATCGTGCGTTCGACCCAGCCGGCACGACCTTGACAGCGACGTGTGTCTTCGTCGTGAGATCGATCGCTCGATACACGGTCCCCATTCCGCCTGAGCCAGCTTCACGCACGATCTCGAAGCGGTCGGCGATGACATCTCCAGCGTGCACGGTCTCAGGATCGCCGCGAAGTCAAAAGAGCGCAACGCATCCGAGGACTACCCAATGATGGTGATGGTGATGAAGGTCGCCACCGTGGGACGTGATCGGCGGCATCATGTCGGTGAGCGCGAAGATCCGAGCGAGACGTCGCAGCGCTGACCCTTACGCGTTCTCGTACGCCTCGATGTTGGCGATCAACCGCTTGGCCTCATCGACGCCGACACGTTTGAGTACTTTGTAGAACTCAGTGGTCGACCCACTCGTGGCCGCTGCAGGCTTCTTCGCGGAAGCGGCCTTCGCGGTCTTGGTTGGCGACGCGGTCTGCTTCGTGTTCCAGGTCAGGTAGACGTACTTCACAGAGCACCCAGCCTCTTTGGCGATCTGCGCTGCGGTCCACGTCGGGTTAGCGGCCTTCAGGCTTTGTACGAGCCCCTTCTTCTTGGACTTGCGACCGCGCTTGCCGGAGGACTTCTTCTTCGATGAGGTCTTGGTCGCAGCGGTCGTGCTCTTGGGCGCCTTGTTCTTCTTCTTCGCTCTTGCCTTGTCGCTGGACCGAACCGCGTGCACATGCGCCTCGCTCAACTTCATGGAAGCTTCAGTGGCTTTGGCCACGACTTCTTTTGCGGGCATGTCGTGCGGCTGTGCGCGAATGAAGTCTGCTTTGGATACTGTGTTCTTGGAGTTCTTTTTGGCGGCCATGCGCGAGACGGTAGTGCCGGAGTTCGACTTAGGTCAATAGATTGCTTCGACCCTCTTGCCCGCGAGTGCGCAGAACCCACCGAGATCGGAGTTTGGCGTCCTTGCGCCAGGAGGAGTCAAAGGGCACTCTCAGCCGCCATGGCTACCCAGAGATTCGCGATCGTTTGTGTCCTCCTGATCGCCTGCGCGTCGTCGGTACCTAGCTAGCAAGCTTCCTCCGACGTCCGCAGCATCGGAGGCTGCCCAGGCTGCGCCCGTTCCAGACGTCGGCATCGCGTTGAGAGAAGATCCGCCCCTTCCCGGCGAGAAGTCTGCTTGGGTTGGGCTTCCCACGCAATCTGGGGACATGGGCGGTATGACCATGCCAATGGGAAACATGGATGGAGGCATGCATCACCATGCGCACCCAGGCCGCCGAGCAGAAGCTCGCACTGGCAAACCAAGCGCTCGACGCGATGGCGGCAGGTCGGGATGCGGCGGAGGCTATTTTCCGAGCGGGCAACATCCGTGAGCTCGACTTCGCGACCGAAGATGCCGTGTACCAATCAGCGCGCGCCGACGCTGCAGAGATGGAGCTCGCGGCTTCGGACGCGCGCGAGGCCTTGGTGCGCATCCTTGGGCTTCATGGACAAGACAC
>JANYHY010000736.1 GCA_025362165.1 Myxococcales bacterium
GTCAACATTCACAAGAGCAAAGGCGTCAACACCACCCCTGGCAAGAACGTGGCTTGTCTCGGTTGTCACAACGGAAACGCGCTCGACTTCATGTTCGCGGGCACCGTCTTCAAAGACAAGGCCGGCACCATCCCCGCGGCAAACCTCGAGGTCCGCGTTCGCGGCAATGATGGCAACGGCTTCATCACGCACAGCGACTCGGACGGCAACTTCTGGTTGCCCAAAGGCAACAACACGCTCGTGACGCCCGCGCTCACCGGATGCCGCGACGGCGCCACCACGTCGGTCATGACCGGCGACATCACGGACACCAACTGCAACGGCTGCCACAACGGAAACGGCACGGACGCGCTTCACTTGCCGTAAACTGCGCCACGGATGGCGACCAAGAAGGAGCTGCAACAGCTCGCGTTCCGGACGGTCGACGCCTGGGCGCGATGGCTCGTCGCGATGTTGGCCAAGGGAGAGAAGCTCCACCCGTGAGCGCCGCGCCCAAGAGCTTCTTGTCGCTGGAGCTCCTCGACAATCGCTACCCAGCGCTCCACGGGCTGCGCGTGCTCGCGATCGTGAGCGTCGTGCAGTTCCACGTCACCGAGATTTTGTTCTTCGTCGAGAAGATGCCGCTGCACCCGCTGTTCGTCGCGAGCAGCATGACCGTGTTCTTCGGCATGGATCTGTTCTTCGTGCTGAGCGGCTTTCTGATCGGCTCGATCTTGCTGCATGCGTTGGAGACGACCCAAGGCGGAGCCAGCACGCTCAAGCGGTTCTATCTGCGACGAATCTTCCGGACGTTCCCTGCCTACTACCTGACGCTCCTCTTGCTCGTGGTCGCGCGAGGGTTGAACCAGAAGCAAGCGCACAACTTGCCATTCGAGATCGCTTACCTCACGGACTTCGTGTTCCCGCTCGATCCGTCGACGACGAGCATGCCGTGGGGTTGGTCGCTCGCGCTCGAAGAGCAGTTCTACTTGCTCGTCCCATTTTTGTTCTTGGGTCTCGGTCGCATCAAGACGGATCGCGCGCGTGTGATCGCGCTCGGCGCGCTGTGGATCGCTCCGCTCTTGGTGCGGCTGTACGTCTTTTATCACTACCACCCGCGAGGCTGGGAGCTGCACGAGAAGCTGTATTTCAGGGCGTATTCGCGCTTTGATACGCTGGTCGCCGGGATGATCCTCGCGGTCGTGCACCGCACGTGGCACGCCGATCTCGAGCGCTGGCTCGCGCACCCGCGTCACCGCGCGATGCTACAGGTCCCCGCGCTCGCGTGTCTCTGGCTCCTCTTGAAGCCCAACATGTTCGGGGACGGCGCGACTGGGCTCGTGACGATGTTCTTGTGGGGCACGGTCACGAGCGTGATGTACGTGTGCATCGGTCTGTTGCTCTTGCATGGCAAAGGCGCGGTCCACTCTTGGCTCGGCGACCTGACGTTTCGCCGCATCGCGACGCTCGGCTATGGCGTGTACCTGGTGCACGTCCCGATGTGCGATTGGCTAGTAGTGCCGTTGGCGCGCTGGCTCGATCGGCACCATGTCACGATGATCGTCGTGTGGCCGCTGTCGGTCGTGCTCACCGTGCTCGCCGCGCTCGCGCTCGCTTACGTGATGCACCTCTTGATCGAAAAGCCTTCGATGTGGTTCCGCGAGAAGCTCGCTGCATGACTCTAGTGCTCGCTGAAGGCGTCTAGTTGTTTGCCGAAGCCGATCGCGGGGGGCGGTGAGTCGCGGTAGCCGTCGTAGACCTCGATGACCCAAGTGAGCGACGGATCGTTCGCGTCGCGATCGAATTCGAAGCGCAGGCGCGCGGGGCCGACCTCGCCTAGGTCGATAACGGTCGCGCGCATGCCAGTGACCTCCACGACATCGCCTGCGCGAAGCGGAGCGGCCGGATCGCGGAACAGATCGTTCGCGGTGACCGGAAAGAAGCCTGCGGCATGAGGGATCACGAGATCGATCGTGCGCGAGTCTTTGCGCAACATGAGCGCGTGCCCACTCGGGACGAGCGTGCGCCACATCCTAGGAGGTCTGCCGTGCGCATCGATCGCGAGAGGCGCGAAGAGCACCGAGCCCCAACCCGCGCGAGCGACGATCACGTTGGCTTGGCTCGTGTCCCCTACGCGCTCGTGCAGCCAATGAGCCCGCTCGGTGAAGTCGACAGCGGCGAGATGCTGGCCTCGCGTGAGCAGAAATGCCCACGTGGGGCCATGCAAGAAATGAAAGAACGCCAAGAGCGCCGCGACGAAGCGGAGCTGCCCAGCGCGCTCTTCGCTCGCCTTGGCGGGATACCACGCGCGATCGATCACGAGCGCGACGATCGGCGCAACTCCGACGAGCGCTGCGGCGATCAATCGCGCGCTCGCCGCCACTGCGAGCAACGGGATCAACGAGAGCATCGAGCCGAACAAGAGCCACAGGGCGTTCTTGCGAGGCGTCTCATCGAGATCGCGCAGCGTGGCGCGAATCGGCCTGGTTGCGAGCGCGATGCCGAGCGAGAACAACGCGGCGAGCACCCACCACGGAACGTCTGCGGCGAACTCGTCGAAGTCGATCGTCGTCCACGCGTCGACCATCAGCGTGGCGAAGCGGCGCGGCGCGCCTACGATGAACACGAGCGGCGAGCGGAGCGGGTCATGGTAAAAGCCGGAACCCGCGGTGCCGTAGCCGAGCGAAGATCGCACGGCGAGATAGGCCGCTGCTGGCACCGCGAACGAAGCAAGCGACGCCGCGCGCCTGCCGAGGCTCGAGTCGCTGCGGAACACGGCGAACGCGAGCGCGAAGCCGCCGAAGCACATGCCGTACTCACCGCCCGCGAGCGCGAGCGCGAAGGACATCGTCGCGAGCGCCGCGAACCACCAAGAGCGGAGAGCACCCTCCGCGAAGCGCACGAGCGACAGCACTCCGCAGAGACCGAACACGAGAGACACGAGCACCTCACGGTTGGCGATCCAAGCGAGCGGGAGCGCGTGACACGGCGCGAGCGCGTACACGAGCACGCCGATCATCGCGACGCGCTCGGTGAACATGCGTCGCAACAGCGCACGCAACAGCGCGAGCGCCGCGACCCACCAGGCAAACGACACGAGGTGCATCGCGAGCGCGCCGTGATGGGTGAGCTTGTGCTCGGCCCACAACATCGACGACGAGAGCGGTCGGAAGAACCTCAGTTTGTAATGAGGGTCCGTCCACCAAGGTAAGAGGCCGCGATCGACGAGCATGTCGCGCTCGGACTCGCGCACGAAATCGTAGAGATCGGAGGGGCCTCGCGGGGCAGGGTAGGTGCCCTCGACCATCGCGATCTGGGCGTAGTCATCGAGCCAGAACGGCGCGCGGATCGCCGGCGAGAAGATGACCACCCCGAGCGCGAGGACGAGCCAAAACCAGTACGCAGACCACCAGCGATTGGCCGGTCGCCCTTGCGTCTCGGGGTTGGCCGGTGTGGTCATCGCCGCTGAAAATAGCGGGTATCACGTTTTGGCCAAACCGAAGCTCGATTGTCAGCATGCTTACATCCACATGGTGTCCTTGCGCGAGCCGCGCACTAACACTGAACGATTCTGCCCCTGTTTGATCGCGGTCGATCGCTTCGGAGAGCCTTGTCCGTCACACGCAAGTCGCGTACGTTCGAGGAACCGCCGTGAAACACCTCCGCCTTTCTTCTTTCGTTGTCCTATCCGCTTTGGCCTTGGTCGTCAGCGCATGCGCGACGGCGACTGGAGACGACTCGGCGCAGCCGGTCCTCGACGGCGGCAACAAGTTCGACGCCAAGCTGGACGCGAAGCTCAACCCGGACGGCAACCCCAGGAGCGACGGCGGAGGCGGTCAGTGCCCCTCGCAGTGCACGGCGGATCAGGACTGTCAGAACAGCTGCGGAGACCCCGGCCCCGGCGGTTTGTACTGCTGCGATTCGCAGACGGGCATCTGCTACGACGAGTCCTCCGGCACCTGCCCATCGCCCCCGGATGCGAGCGGCGGCGGCGGCTGACTAAGACCGTCGCGCTCGTCGTTTGGCGACCAGCACCAGCGCGAGCGCCACGATCCATCCTGAATTCATGGGTGATTGCGATCCGTGTAGGTTGCAACCACCGCTGTCGCTGGTCGAGTCAGCTGCAGGCGCGTCGGGTGTTCCAGAGTCCGTACCTACGCCGCCGTCGCTCTTGGGGTTCGGGGGTGGGGTGGTCGGGACGGCGTCGTCGATGAAGTACACCTCAGGGCCCGAGCCGATGACGAAGAACGGAGTGGGGCGCCAGTCGAGCGCTTGCGCGTTGCCATAGACCTTGGTCGCCGGCCACTTCACGACGGTCATGCGCCACGCCGCGAGCGACGCGGGATCGATCACGTGCCTGCGCGTCTTGCCATCGATCACCCAAACCTCTGGGCTGCCGTCGTCTGCCTGCACCACCGTCGGAGTCGCGGGAAAGTCGGGGCCCTTCGCGTACGCTGCGAGGACCGAATCGGGCTCGTGCGCGACGTCGACGAGATACGAGAGCTTCCACGCGGTCATCGAGTCGCCGCTCGTCACCCAGCGCTTGATGCCGTGCGCCGCTGCGACGGGAGGCGCTGGCGTGGCGCATTTCAGCTCGCCTTTGCCGATCTCGGGGTTGTCGCCGTTCCCCGACGAGTCGATCGCGTAGACGAAAACCGGGTGCGCGTTGCCATCCATCATCGAGAGCGGCGGAGAGAAATCGAACGAGTGATCGCAAGAGCCGAGCGCCTTGCAGAGATTGGCGCGCGTCTTGTCGGCCACGAGCGGCAGGCCTTGCGCCTTGCTGTCACCCGCAGGGCCGTCGAAGTAGAAGTGGACGGCGATCGGTTGAGTGGGTGTGTCCTCGTCCTGTGCCCAACCCGCGAGGTGGGTGCAATCGATCGCGTCGACGTTGCCGCGCGGCGCGAGATCCGGCGGACGCGCGAACGCTTGGAGCGCCTGCATGTCGCCGTTGAACTCGTCGCCGTCCACGAGCGTCGGGATGCCAGGCACTGACTCGTTGTCTGCCCACTGCCAGAAGTCCCAACCCGAAAAGCCGTTCGGCATGTTGGGGCAGTTGATCTGCCAGTTGGCGACCCAGAGCACCGCGTTGACTGCAGGCGCGCCGATCGAGCCCCAGAAATACGGTGCGGTGTAGACCATCGGCTTGCGCCCGATCTTCGCGGCGACGTGATTGACCCACGCGACGACGCCGTTCGCGACCGTGCTGCCGCTCTGTCCGTCGGTCACTTCGACGTCGAGCACAGGCGGCAAATCACCGACGCCGAGCGGGCCAATTTTCGCGAGCATCGCGTCGGCTTGCGCGATGGGGTCCTCGCTCGCGCGGAAGAAGTGGTAGCTCCCGCGGATCATCCCAGCCGCTTTGATGTCGGCGTAGTACGTCGCGAACTTGGGATCTTGGAACGTACCGTCGCTCGTGCGCGCGATCGCGAACTCGTGCCCAGACGCCTTCACTTGCGCGAAGTTGATGTTGCCTTGGTAGTAGCTCACGTCGACGCCCTTCACGACGGCGCCCTTGGGGCACACCTGGAGCGCCTGGGAGGTCTGCTCGGAGACGTTCTCTCGAGTGCTGGGGTTGGAGCCACAAGCAGCGAGCAAGCTCGCGACGAACACGAGAGAGAGTTTGATGTTCACATGCGTCACGTAGCGAGAACCGCGCCACACTAGCCCATGCGCGGTTATCGTGAGCGTCCGCTACGCGCTCGCGGAGCGTCGCGAACAACGCGCGACCACCCGCGACATCCGCAAGATCGCGCCACTTCGTCGCGCAGCGCGTGAGGGCTTAGTGATCCACTAGTCCAATGCGACATTGTTGGCCGGCTGCGTCAGCCCCCTCCAGCTCCCCCATGTTCATGGGGGAGGGCAGACAATATTCGGCGCCAGTTCTTCTCTGCTCCTCCACGACCGTGGGGAGGTTGGGTGGGGGCTCAGGCGCAGCTAGAACTAGAAGTCGAAGGGATCGTTGTCCGGAGGATCCGACGGTCGGTTCCGACCCGCGCCAGGTTGCATCAACAAGCGACGCAGCGACGACGGCGAATACACCGCGATCCACCACGGCCGCTTGTCTGGTGGCCCGGCCTGAACGGGCAACGCGCGCTCTGGGATGAACGACGTCGTGCTGCAGTACTGGCACTTCACGATGCGATCACCTGGTTGCATCGCGAGCGCCGATCCGCAACCGGAGCACAAGATCGCGACCGCCGCGGTGCCAGGTTTCTGCTCGAGCCTCGCGGGCGCGCGACCTTGGACGAGCTCTGGCGCGAGCGCCGCGAGGAGATCGGGGCACTTCATGAGCACCGAGTCCGGTGTCTTGTGCGTGTCGCTCGCCTTGCACTGCGGGCACTGCGTCTGCGCGAGGCCGCGCGCAGGAAACGAGACCACGAGCGGTACCTTGCACGCGTCGCAGAGCGGATGTCCGGGGAACATCTCGGCCGCGTATGTGCCGGTCTTCATTCCACCCGAGCTCATCACCGTGCCTTCTTGCTCGGCGCGCAAGCGCGGGCGCTCGTATCCAAGGCGCGGAAAAATGTCGCGCATGATGGCTGGGATCGATCCTGAGAGGTCGTCCCAACCGTCTTGATCATCGAGCCAGTCTTCGTCGGGCAGCACTCCCGGCCACGGCGGGAACACGCGCATGTTCGTCCAGAGCACGTCCCCCACGGCGGCGCTGAGCGGGACGATCTTCTCGTGCCATAGATCGGCGTCGAACTGGCGATCCGCTTGGCAGCTCGTGCAGAAGTAACGACCCTCGCTCAGCGTGTTGAGCGCAGAGCGGTTGCCGCACTGCACGCAGCCGAGCTCCATGCGGAGCTGCACCCAGTTCGCGCCGCCTTGCGGGACGGGCAACGACATCGACGCGCTCGGTGCGCCATTGCACGCCATGCACGCTTGCATCGTCGCGGGCACGTTGGCACCGCACGCCGAGCACATGCGAACACCGCTCTGCGCGTAGCTCGGCACGAACGCCACTTGTTGAGGAGCAGCGGCACCAGCAGGTGGCTTGCCGCAGCTCGAACAAAACTTCGCCCCATCAGGGTTCTCAGCCCCACACGCTGCGCATTTCACGACGGAGAGATTACAGCAAACGGAGCGACGACGGAGTGTCCAAGAGAAGTCGTCTTCTCCTCAACGCATGCGGAATCATCTATTGTCTAAGCGTGGCCCGGACGCGCAATGACGAGGTCGTGATCGACCGCTCCGGGAACGTGCGCGCGCAAGGGCAGACCGCCATGTTACGCGTGCAGGCGCGCGCAGGCGCGTTCGCGATGCTGCCGAGCCCTCCATCGATCGTGCTCATGCGCCGAGTGGACGGCGAGGCAGACGACACGCGCGCGTGCCTCATGGCGGGAGAGCTCGACAGGCCTGGCGTGCTGAGCGATCTCGTCGCGTTCGTCGGGCAGTGCGGGTGGAGATGCGAGCTGTTCGTGTTCCAGGGCTCCGACTGGCGATCGATCTATTTCGATCAAGGGCACGTCGTGGGCGCGCGATCCACGGTGGTCCGCGAGCGCCTCGGCGAGGTGCTCTGCCATCACGGCGTGATGACCCGCGAGGACGTCGACCGCTGCTCGGACGCGACCGTGATGGGCAAGCAACGCTTCGGCGAGGCTGCGGTGAAGGCGGGGCTGCTGCAGCGCGAGCAGTTGTTTCGGCTGATGGCGCGGCAAGCAGAGGAGATCGTGTTCGGCGCGCTGCAGGTCGGAGACGGCGCGTATTGCGTGCTCGCTGGGTTCGACGACGCGGAGCTCTCCGCGATCACCCAGATCCCAGTTGGCCATCTGGTGCGCGAGGGCACGCGACGCATGCACGAGTCGCGCTTCTTCCAATCGCGCATCCCGAGCGAGCGGCACGTGCCGGTGCGTGTCCTT
>JANYHY010000738.1 GCA_025362165.1 Myxococcales bacterium
CATGATGACCAACGCGACCATGCTCTACGGTCACATCGAGACGTTCGAGCACCGCGTCGATCACATGATGCGCCTGCGTGAGCTGCAGGATCAGTCACTTTCCATGGGCCCAAAAGCGGGTAGACTACAAGCATTCATCCCGCTCGCGTTTCATCCCGATGGCAACGGTATGAAGAGCCTCCCCGCGCCAACGGCTCAGGACGATCTGCGCACGATCGCCGTGTCGCGCTTGATGATGGATAACGTCGCGCACATCAAGAGTTACTGGGTCTCCTCCGGTCCGGACGTCGCGCAGATCGCGCTCTCCTTCGGCGCAGACGATCTCGACGGCACGATCATCCACGAGACGATCTATCTCGCCGCCGGCAGCAAGCGACCCGAGGGTCTCGGCTACGACGAGCTCGTTCGTTTGATCCGCGAAGCAGGTCGCATCCCGGTCGAGCGCGACACGCTCTATCGCGTGGTCAAAGAGCACGCAGCAGCGGCGATGCCCGAGGCCGCGCTCAAGGTCAGAGACCGCAAAGCCAACAAACACCTGGACGTGGTGCAGTGATGGAACGAGCTGTTTTACGCGTCGCCGGCGTTCAATACTTGAATGCTCAACCATTGTACGAGGGTCTGTTCAAGGAGGCTCGGGTGTCGCTCGAGCTCGGGTTGCCCGCAGAAGTCGCGCGTCGCGTGGCAGAGGACGAAGCGGACGTCGCGCTGATGCCGATCGCGGCGGCGGCGACGATTGGCGATCTGCGAATGGTGAGAGGCTCGGCGATCGGCGCGCGCGGACACGTGCGCAGCGTGCTCATCGTCGGTGACCGGCCCATCGAGGAGCTCGACGAGGTCGCGCTCGATCTCTCCTCTCGTACGAGCGCGGTGCTCGCGCGCATCGCGCTCAAGGCACGCCTCAAGAAAGAGCCGCGCTATCTCGGCTTGTCCGCACCCGAAGCGATCACGTCCGTCGGAGGCTCGCGCGGCGCGCTCGTGATCGGGGATCCCGCGCTCTCAATCGCAGGAAACTTCAAGTACACGCTGGATCTCGGAGAGGCGTGGTTCGAGCGCACAGGCCTGCCGTTCGTGTTCGCGGCGTGGTGCGGTCGGCCCGGAGCAATCGGCAAAGAGGACGAGCGACTCTTCGACGACGCGCGCGTTCGCGGCTTGTTGCGTCGCGACGCGATCGCCGACGCTTGGGCCAAGGAGCACTCGGTGGAGCCGGAGCCGCTCCGCAGCTACCTGCGCGACTCGCTACGCTACGCATTCGGAGAGGACGAGGTCCGCGGCCTCTCGCGCTTCTACGAGGAGGCCGCCGCGCTTGGCCTGTTGCCGAAGGCGACGGTCCGCTTCTACGGCGAAGAGCACAAGGCCATGAGCATCCCGTCGCTCGACACGCTGCTATCGCGCGCAGCCGACGGAGAGCGACTCTCCGCCGCCGAAGGAGAGCGTTTGATCGATCAGGGAAGTCTGTTTGACATTGGCCTGGCTGCAGACGCTGTTCGCAAGCGCAAACACCCGCACGGAGTGGTCACGTACATCGTCGATCGCAACGTGAACTACACCAACGTATGCACGACGAGCTGCCGTTTCTGCGCCTTTTATCGCCCCGTAGGTCACCCAGAGGGCTACGTGCTCTCACGCGACGTGCTGACGCAAAAGCTCCAAGAGGTCGTGGACGCAGGCGGGGTTCAAATCCTATTGCAAGGCGGTCTCAATCCCGATTTACCCATCGGCTGGTACGAAGATCTCTTTCGATGGATCAAACAGGAATTCAAGCTCGGCCTACACGCGCTGTCGCCCGAAGAGATCCTCCACATCGCGAACATGGAGAAGCTCTCGGTGCATCAGGTGCTCCTTCGGCTGCGCGCGGCTGGCCTGGACAGCGTGCCCGGTGGCGGCGCGGAGATCCTGGTCGATCGTGTCCGCAGGAAGATCGCCAAGACCAAGTGCACGAGCGAAGAGTGGCTCGGCGTCATGCGAGTCGCCCACCAGATGGGGCTGCGCTCCAGCGGCACCATGATGTACGGCACGGTGGATACCGCGCGTGATCGCATCAACCACCTGGTGAAGTTGCGCGAGCTCCAAGACGAGACCAAGGGCTTCACCGCGTTCTTCTGCTGGGACTTCCAGCACGAGCAGGGCGTGCGCATCGAAGCTGGAGATCACGGCACGCACCTGTACCTGCGCCAGCAAGCCATCGCGCGCATCATGCTGGACAACGTCGATCACGTGGGTGCCTCCTGGGTCACGCAAGGCCCTGAAATTGGGCAGATCGCGCTTCGCTTCGGCGCAGACGATTTTGGCAGCGTGATGTTCGAAGAGAACGTCGTCTCGTCGGCAGGCACCACTTATGGCATCAACGCCGACGCAATGGAGACGCGCATCCGCGACGCTGGGTTCAAGTCCGTGCGCCGCAACGTCCGCTACGACTGGCTCACGACTCCTGTGTGAAAGAGATGCGGCTCGTCCACGCAGACCACGTGATCACGATCGACGGCCCATCGATCGCGGACGGAGCGATCGTGGTCGACCAGGGCCGCATCGTGGACGTTGGTCACGCGTCCGAGGTCATCGCCAGACACGCGGGTCTCTCCATCGAGCGCGTGCGTGGCGTCGTGCTGCCGGGTCTCGTGAACGCTCACACTCACCTCGAGATCTCCGCGCTGCGCGGTCGCGTCACCGGAGGCCGAGGCTTCATCGACTGGGTGGAGCGGCTCATCGGCTTGCGCTCCGAGATCGGTCCCGAAGAAGAAGAGCTCGCGATCGACGAGGCCGTCCGGTCGCTCGTGTCATTCGGCACCGTGGCGATCGGAGAGGTGACCAACTCGCTCGCGGCCGTGCTGCCGCTCGCGCGCGCGGGCCTCGTGGGATGCATATTTCACGAGGTTTTTGGGCTCGATCGCGATCACGTCATGGCGCGATTGGCGGGCCTACGCGCGGAGCTCGAGAGTCGCATCAAGCATTGGCCGTCGAGCGATCTGTCGTACTCGCCCGCGCCGCACACGCTCTACACGACCCACGAGGACGTCGTGCGCACGATGATCACTCAGGCCTCGCATCGCACGAGCTTGCACCTCGCCGAGCACCCGCAAGAGCGCCGCGCGATCGAGCACGGAGACGGTCCGGTCCCCGAGTGGCTCGCGGAGCGGGCGAAGGTCACCAACTTTCCTTGGCCCAAGCGGCCCCTGTTCGATCACGCAGAGTCGGTAGGCGCGCTCGCTCCGAACGTGTTGCTCGTGCACCTCACAGACGCCAAGCCTGCGGAGCTCGCGCGTGTCGCCTTGGCAGGCGCGCACGTCGTCTTGTGCCCTCGCTCGAACTTGCACATCGAGGCTCAGCTCCCGCCGCTGCTCGCGATGCGCGAGGCCGGAGTCCGTCTGTCACTCGGCACCGACTCGCTCGCCTCGTCACCGTCTCTGGACGTCTTGGCCGAGGCGCGCGCGCTGCGCGATCGCTTTCCGAGCGTGCCGGCCCAGGAGCTCTTGGCGATGGCAACACGCGGAGGGGCGTTGGCGTTGGATCGCCCAGAATTGGGCCGTATCGTGAGAGGCGCGCGACCCGGTCTACTCGCCGTGGAGAGCGTGAGTGTCGAAGGAGACGCGCCGGCTTGGTTGCTCGCGAACATGAAACTTCCACGGAGGATGCTGGACGCATGAGCGCCATCGCGAGGCTGCGCACGTACGGAAATCTGGTCGCGTTCTCTCACACGATCTTCGCGATGCCGTTCGCGGCGAGCGCGCTCGTCTTGTCTCGCGCGGAGCCGCAGCACACGCCGCTCACCACGTGGCGCTTGCTCGCGATGGTGTTGTGCATGGTGACCGCGCGCACGAGCGCGATGGCGTTCAATCGCTGGGCCGACCGAGACGTGGACGCCAAGAACCCGCGCACCAAGACGCGCCACATCCCCGCTGGGCAAGTGCCTGCGAAGAACGCGCTGATCCTCGCGCTCGCCTCGGGAGTGGTGTTCATGGGCACCGCCGCGACCTTGGGACGCTGGCCGGCGATCCTGTCTCCCCTCGTGCTGGCGGTCCTGCTCGGTTATTCGCTCGCCAAGCGGTTCACTTGGGCTGCGCACGTGTGGCTTGGCGTCGCGTTGTCGCTCGCTCCCGGCGGCGTGTGGATCGCGTCCGGTGCCGAGCCCAACTTGGCAATCGTGTCCTTGATGCTAGGCGTCGTTACCTGGTTATTGGGCTTCGACGTTTTGTATTCGCTGCAAGACGAGTCCTTCGATCGAGAGCACGGTTTACGCTCGATTCCAGCCAAATTCGGCCTCCGCGGCGCTCTCGTCATCAGCGCGGCCGCGCACGTCCTCACGGTCGTGTTCTTCGTGGCGACTGGCGCGCTATTGCATAGAGGAGCCGCGTTCTTCTGCGCATCGGCAGTCGCTGGATTGTTACTCGCTTATGAACACGCGCTCGTTGGCAAAGGAGACCTGGCGAGGATCGACAAGGCGTTCTTCGACATGAACGCTCATGTGAGCGTCGGGTTCTTTGCGTTGGTGTTGCTCGACGAAGTCCTCAGATGATCGTTCGCTAGTCAGTCATCGCCCATCCAAGCATGCCGACGACGACGGCCAGTCCCCACACGACGTAGCCGGCGAGTGTCCATACGATGCCGCTGTCCATGTCGATGAACGGCAGACCCGCCGCGACAGCCAGGACGGGATACACCAAGCAGCCAGGCCCGTCGTGCTGGGGGATGCTCGGCTTGGGGTTGATGACGAAGCGCTCTCCAGGCTCGAGGTGCATCGCCGTCCCGCGGAACGGACCGTCTCCGCCCGCGCGCTCCGGCACCACGCATGAGAGCATGAACGTGTCGGCACCGGGCACTTCGAACGAGAAGCGCTGCTCGACTTTGCCGCTCTCGGTCGTCACGGAGTCCACGAGCGTGCGGTGCGCGCCCGCAAACGCGTTCACTTTGAGCGGCTTTCCAGCCTCGATCGCGAAGCGCCCTCCCCACACGATCTCGATCTCGAAGGCCTCGGTCGTGAGCACAGGCTCGCCGCTCAGCTCGTTGGGGTTCTCGATAGAGGTGCCGATCGATGTTCGCCGGCCATCACTGGCGACTACGCGCACACAAAACGTTGCTGGCCCAGGAGACAGGTCGTTTGTCTCGCGCACGACGACGCCGCGCTTCTTCACCTCCGCCGCTCGCGCCTCCGTCTTGCGTCGGGCACGCCGGTCCGCGCGGACGAATCCGAGCGCGAGCGACACGGGTATCCCAACTCCGAGCGAGGTCCGCACGAGATCCCAAGTGTCCACCCGCTGAAGCTTATATCCTCGAATCCGCGGTACGAACGCGACAATTGCATCTTGCAACATTCTTGGACTCCGGCATCATGAGCGAATGCGAAAAGTAATTGCTCTTGGCTTCGTGCTCGCGCCCATCTGCGCTGTCTTTGCTGCCTGCGGAGGGGACGACTCCACCACCCAACCCACGGTGGACGCCGCCGTCGAGACGTCTCTCTTGGACAAGGCGAAGATCCTGCCGGACAATGTCGCGCCAGATACGTCGATGGCCGCATGCGCGCCGGGGGATACTTCTGGCTTCACTCCGATGTGGGTGCCGCCAGTGAGCGATCCGAACGCGTGCACCGACGTGCAGATCAGCACCTTCTTCGCCAACTGCTACGACGCGAAGACCAAGAGCACCATGGCCTGCCAAGCGTGGATCAAGGTCCCCGCGAACGCGACGTGCTTTGGCTGCCTGGACACTCCCGACACTGCGATGAAGTACGGCGTCCTCATCGAGCACAAAGGCTATGTCACAGCGAACGTCGCTGGCTGCGAGGCCGTCATCACCAAGGACTCCTCGTCGATGGGCTGCGCCGCCAAGCTCGCCGCGGAGAATGATTGCACGCACTACGCGTGCGAGACCAACTGCCCGCTCACGAGCGATCCGCAAACCTTCACGGACTTCAGCAACTGCCTCAACAATGCCCCGAAGACCACGTGCAAGTCGTTCGTCGCCGCGCTCTGCTCGGACGCAGGCGTCGATCTGTCCGTGTGCACTGGCAAGACCTTCCCCGAATACTACTTTGCGATCGCGCCGATCATGTGCGGTGGCAAGCCCGCCAACATGGACGGCGGCGCAGACAGCAGCAGCGACGCGACGGCTGACGGCCCCGGCTGAAACACTACTGCAGCGGCAGTTGGGTCTGAGCGATCATGGGTAGCCAGGGAGAGTCTTGGCTAGCGCGAGGAACAGCCCGTCCACGTGCGGGAACTCGATGTACCAAGTCATGCTGCCTGCGAGCACCTTGGCGAGATCACTGCGCTCTAACCTGCTCGCGTCGTCGGCGTCCTCGAGAGTGGTCTCGCCGAGCGCGAGTCTCCGCACGAAGTCTGCGCTCTGGGCGCGCACGACGCGCTCGGAGGCGAGCATCGCCTCGAGGTGACGACTGCGTGATGCGCCGATGGGTTGCGGCGCGCCGTCGCACGGTTTGTCCTGCCAACCGTCTTTGAAGAAGTAGCCGTCGAGCGTGACGACATCACCCGCTCTCGCGCTCGCGAGCCGCGCGTGAGACCAGTGGCAGCTCGTCGCCGTCCACACGCTGTTGACCTTTTCGAGCTTGTTGCCGTTGGAGTCGTAGGTGGCGCCGTCCCTGCTCGCGCGCACGTAAATGGGCTCGCTGCCGTCATGAAAGAGATCAAGCCGATGAAAGTCGCCAGCGATATTGCCTTGATGAATCCAATGATGCACGCCGTCCGCGCCCGGACGAACGTCGAGGAGGTGACCTCCGAATGAATACCTCCACGACACCGGAGTCACCGAGTCCGAGGTCGCGAGCAGCGCGCCTTTGTCATCGTAATGTCGCCAATGGCCAGTCACCTCTCCGGCAGTGAAGCCGCCTTCGGCGATGGGCACTCGCGTCTTTGAATCATAGAAGAACGACCAAGCTCCAGAGCGGAGCCCTTTGTCGAAGCTCCCTTGCCCCGCGAGGTTGCCGCTCGGGTGATAAAAGCGCCAAGCGCCTTGAGGGAGATTGTTCATGAGCGAACCCTCTGCGAGCGCCTTGCCGTCTTCGTAGACGCTCGTCCACTTACCGCCACCATCGACGAGTGTTCCGCTACCAACCGCCTTGTTTTCAGCGTCCGTTCGCGTCCAAGCGCCTTGCATCAGACTGCCCACTAGTGTGCCTGTCACGTTGGTCTGGGCTTCATTGTTTGTCATTGAACCCCAATTGGGGACTACCCAATTGGCTTGCATGGCAGATGAGTATCCGGGTTGAATGCTCGCGAGCTCCTCCAAGGTGAAGCCCGAGTCAGCGACCCACGCGCGCACCTCCGGCATCTCCGCGGCGATGTCCTCCAATAGGTCGTAGCGATGTTCTTTGGCGATGGTCTCCGCGAGCGCCTTTCCTCCAGACCGTTCAATCAAGTACCCGACTGCGCAGACGGTGCCGTCGTCGTCGATGAAGACTGGAGTGCGCCACGGCAGATGGAGGTTCTGCGGAGTGCTGCCTTTGGCGATGTACTCGTCGAGGAACCCGAGCGTCGATTGTCTCTGAGTGGCCAGCTCGGGTCGCGTTGCGGGTCTGCCTCCGAGCAGCGCGCGAACATACGTGAGGTGCGCGTGCATGCGCTCCTTCTCGTCGTTGGTGGCGTGTTGAAGGCCTACGTCCCCGAGGTGGTGATTGGCCCCCTCGCGCAACCCGGCGATCGGTGCGTTGGGCGTGAGGCCGAAGCACACCTTCGACGAGGTGAGAAAAACAGCTACGAGCACGGATGTGAGGCGTCGCATGAAGCTGCAACGCTCGGCGCCGCGCTTGCGATTCCCAGCCATTCGCGCTCGACTGGAGTCGTGGACGAAGTCGATCAACGCACAGCCCAACGCACGGCGACCATCGAGCAGGCGCGCGAGCTCCCACCCGGCGCTCGACACTATCGCGCCTATGTAGGCAATCCAGCGTCCTATGACGCGACGTCTGCCGCCCAATTCACGCTCATGATCGCGCTGGGCTTGCGAGAAGATCACAAGCTGCTCGACATCGGCTGCGGCTCATTGTGCGGCGGCCGACTGTTCATTCCGTATCTGCGCGCCAATCGCTATTACGGAATCGAGCCCGAGGCATGGTTGGTAGAGGACGGCATTGCCAACGAGGTTGGGCGCGATCTAGAGCGTATGAAGCGTCCTGTGTTTCGCCACGTGGACGACTTCTCCGCCACGGAGTTTGGTGTCTCTTTCGACTTCGCCCTGGCGCAATCCGTCTTGACGCACGTGTCGCGTGGGCAGCTCGAGCGATGCCTCGCGCAAGTGAGCCAGTGCTTGGCGCCCGAGGGCTTGTTCGCGGCTAGCTTCTATGATGACGGCGAGGCGATGTATGAAGGTGACGCGTGGGTCTATCCAAAGTTCGCGTCCTACTCTGTAGGCTATGTCGCGGAGAAGGCGCGGCAGAACGGGCTCGCGGCGTTTCCGCTCGTTTGGGCCAATAGCTACGATCACTATTGGATGGTCTTCGCGCATGAAGGGCAAGCGGACCGAGTGCCCTGGTTGGGCGCGGTCGACGGTCACCCGCGAATGGTTCGCATCCTCGAGCTCACGAGGCAGTTGAACGACGCCAACCGCGAGCACGCAATGACGCGGAGGCGGCTAGAACAGGCCGAGTCGGAGATCAGCGCCCTGCGTCAAGGCGAGCCAGACACTTGACGCGGCTGTGGCGAGACGGGGCGCGAAACTTCGTTTAGACTTTGGGAATGAAGCATCAACTAGCTTTGGGTGGTGGTCTCGTGGTGATCGCGTCGGGGTTGGCGATGGTCCAATGCGGAGACAAGACAGCCAATCTCTTCGACGACCCTAACGTTGGAGCAGACGGGGGACCGATAGACGACAGCGGCGTCAACTTCGGCGACACCGGCAACCTCGGCGAAGGTGGTCAGTGCGATCTCACCTGCTCGAGCGATCTGCATACGGTCCTCGACTGCAACAACAACGTGAAGACCACCTGCCCAGACGACCAAGGCTGCGGCGTCGGCGGAGTCTGCGTGCCTGCGTGCACCTCGGCCCAGCAGAACAAGAGCACCATCGGCTGCGACTAC
>JANYHY010000741.1 GCA_025362165.1 Myxococcales bacterium
CGTTGTTGCTTCCGCCGCCGATGCACATCATGCCGTCTGCGCAGTCATTGGCGGCAGTGCAGGTTGCGCCGACGTTCTTGCCGGGCGCCATGAAGATGTCCGAGCACGCCGAGGTGCCGACACCGTCTTTGACGAGGCAAGTCTGGTTCATGCCGCACGGCTGAACGCCGAAGGGCTCGCACGGCTTGGCGTAGTCACACACCGAGTAGAGCGTGTTGTTCTTGCCATCGACGATGTTGAGCTCGCAGATGCCGACGTAGCCCTCTTTGGTCTTGCCGCAGACGGTGCTGTCACCGACGCCCATCCCGTTGCCGCAGCACGGATGGCTGCAGCGGCCGGACTGACACTGCAGACCCTTGATGCAGGGGTTGTCTGCGCCGTTGGTGCACACTTCGCCCTCGGCGAGCGCGCCCGCTCCTGGATCCTGGCAGAGAGTGAACGTGCCGCCATCAGGTTGAGTCGGCGCTACACACTCTTTGCCGTTGGGGCAGTTTTGCGAGACGAGATCGCACTCGCCCTTCACGGGGTTGGTCGTGCAGACCGGGACCATCTTTGCGTCGGCCTTGCCGCCTCCGTCTGGAGGACCACCCTCGTTCCCGGTGCTCGTGTCAGAGCCAGAGTCGTTCGTTGGAACGATATCGAGCGTCGAGGTGCACGCAACGGCGAACACGCCAGCCAAGCCAACCGCCGAAAGCCCCAAAAGGAAAGGAACGCGATAATGCATCCTACTTTTGTGACGCAACGCGCCCCTGATGTCCACTTTAATGGGACGCGTCGGTCCCGGCTTCGTTTCTTTGGCCCAAAGTGACCGAGTGAAGCTCGTTGGTCTGGGGGCGCGCTTGTGGGATCGCCGTCATCTGATGACCCAGCTCGCCCTCGGCGACCGTTGCTGCGTCAACGGTCTCGACCGGCCGTGTCTGGTCTGGGCCCTCGCCACAGTTCGCGCAGCCAGAGAGGACGACGAACGATGCGAACAAAGCGAGGCGCATCATGGGTTCGAATTGTAGTTCAGGGCCCGCAGAAGTAGGTCACGATTCGCTTCACGAAGTCTGCGTCCTGCGCAGCGGGATCCGCGATGCTGGGGTCGGGGAAGCAGTTGCTCGTCTCGGCCGGAGCCGCATCGCCGAACTGCGCGGCGCAGTCCTTGTCTGCGGTCGCCCCGTAGGTCTTGCACGACTTGCTGAGCGACGAGGTCACGCAGCTGTCGTAGGTGGGCGTCGTGGTGTTGTCGCAAGTGCCGCACGCGGCGTCTTGGCAGCCGTACGAGGCGTCGAGCGATTTTCCACACTGCGTGTTGCTGACTGCGAGGTCCAAGCAGCCCGCCGTGTTGTAGGAGAGGGACTGGCCATCTGGGGAGACGAACGGTCCCCACTTCGGATCGGTCTGGTTGGTCTCGATGCAGTTGCCGCACGTCTCGGCGGCTCCGCCCTGGCCGAACTGCGCGCACTTGGTCTTGTCGGTGTTCTCGATGCAGAGCACATAGTCCGCGATGTTCGGCGTGGTGCAGATGCCCTGGTGCTTGCCGGAGGGGGGCGAGTACGCACGCGGCATGTAGGCCGTTGTGTCGGCGGGGCCGCACGCGCTCGTGCTCGTATCATTGCCGCCAGTGTCGGGGACGTTCTGCGCGCTGTCCTTCTTGGCGCCCGTATCTGCGCCCGGTCCGCCGTCCGAGTCCGTGGCGGTGATGGTGGACGAGCAACCGTAAGACATGGCCACGACGAACGCTGATACCGACGCGAGAGACACTGCTTTGACGAGTTTCATCACTTCCTCCAACGACTGCTTACTGCTTGAAAGGCGGCGCAGTATACGGACGGAGGTCGATCCGTCAACGTCTTGTTAAGCCTATTTACAGCCGCAGATCTCGCACGAATGAAAACGTCCGCTCATGCATCCTTCGGGGCATGGTGCGCCAGCGCATCACTGGCCACCGCAAGGACCACGAACACGACGAGCGCGAACGACTCGGTCTTGCCGCACAGCTCACTCCACTTGTGCGTGGTCTCGAGCTGAAGTCCGAGCTCTCCGACATTTCGAATCGCACCCTGCGTGTGCAGCTCGGCGATCTTCGGAGAGAGCAAGAGACCCTGGATGAACGCCAGCGCGAACGCGGTCATGACGGACGCGAGGCGGGCGAGGTCCACCCGACGAATCGGTCCAAAGCGGGAGCGCGCGGCCTCCGTGAGCGCGATCACGACAGCGCTCGACATCGCCACCTTGTCGAACGTGAGGAACACCGTCGTCATCGCGTCTGCGCTGTCCGGCGCGTGCACCATGTGAAATACGATCGGCGCGACGACCGCGCCCAGCACGAGGATGCCGCCGAGCCACACGGCAGCGGCCAAGAATGACACCGCGGAGACCGCGACCCTCATCGCACGCGCGCGCTTCACGCGATCCTCGTCACGCCATGGAGCGAGTCCGTCGTGCCGATCTCGAGCGCCGCGCGACGCGTGTTGAGCACCATCGGAGCTCTCTCGCGGAGCTCAATCTCGATACGTGCCGTGGCGAGCTTGCTGTTCAAGCAGTGGCAAATGGATCCGTCTGGGTTCTCGTAGTGCAAGCCCGCGGTCTCCGTGGCCTCTGCGCGGAGCTCCCCGCGCACCGTGATGAGGTCGTTTTTGCCCTCGAACCAAGCGCTATGAAGATCGAAGTCACCGCGGTTGCGACGGACGTCGCGCAGGTGGCTGAGGTCGTAGTGAACGCCGCGCACGCGCAGGTTGAACATTCGCCACG
>JANYHY010000753.1 GCA_025362165.1 Myxococcales bacterium
GCCGAGAGCAGAGTAGAAGAGCTGAATCCAGAGGTAGTTCGCGTTGTCGGTGCTCGGCATGCCGAGCGGGTAGCGCTTCTTGTCGTCCTTGATGCGCTCCTTGTCGACGGCGTTCTGATTGAACGGCGGATTGGCCGCGACGAAATCGAACTTGCCCCACTCGGCGCCGTGCGCGTCGTCGTAATAGGTGTTCGCTTCTTTGATGTCGCCCGAGAGGCCGTGCACCGCGAGGTTCATGCGCGCGAGCCGGAGCGTCTGCGCCATCTTCTCGATGCCGTAGACGGAGATCTCGTCTTGCGCCTTCTTCTCGTGCGCGGCGATGAAGTTGGCGCTCTGCACGAACATGCCGCCGGAGCCGCATGCGGGATCGAGCATGCGCCCGTGGTACGGCTCGAGGATCTCGACGATGAGCCGCACAACGGACACTGGCGTGTAGAACTCGCCGCCCTTCTGCAGAGTCGATGGCGCGAAGCTGCCGAGGAAGTACTCGTAGATGCGCCCGAACACGTCGCCCTCGAGGTCGTCGCCGAGCGTGCCGAACAGCTTGAGCAGCTCCTTGAGCATCGTCGAGTCGAAGCGGCCGTACGTCTTGGGCAGCACGTCCTTGAGCTCGTCGTTCTCGGCCTCGATCGCCTTCATCGCGTCGTTGAGCGCCTTGCCGATGTCCTTGCCCTCGGGCAGCTCTAGGAGGCGTTGGAAGCGCGCGCCCTCGGGCACGAAGAGAACGCCCTGCGCGTGGTAGTCGTCCTTGCCGACAGCGCCACGCTTGCGCGACTTCGACGCGAGCGTCTTCTCCGCCTGCGCGAAGCGCGCGTCCGCGTAGCGCAAGAAGATGAGCGCGAGCACCGGCGTCGAGTACTCGGACGGCTGCAGCGCGCTGTTCGTCCAGAGCTGATCCGCAGCGGCCCAGAGCTTCTTCTCGAAATCTGCAGGGAGAGGCATGTCCTCCACCTTCTACAGCACTTCGTCATCCCCGCGCATGCCCGGCCGCGCCTTTGATCGTGCAATGGATCAGTCCGGTGACGGTCTGCCCGGTCGCCCTAACAAGTTGAGCGCCTCTCCGATGAGGGCGACCGGTCGCCCCAACAAGTAGAGCGCTTCCCCAATGAGGGCGCCCAGTCGCCCCAACAAGTAGAGCGCTTCCCCAATGAGGGCGCCCCGTCGCCCCAATGTACCGCCCGCCCGTGCAATCGATCCGAGCGGTCCCCCCGTCGATCGGACCGCTCGATCCATCGAGAAAACCGGTCACCCAAAGAAATCGTCCGCCCCAGACAACATTCTAAGCAACACCCCCGAGCACCGGTCGACAGGTTCATGAGCAAGACGCAACGCAGACCAATCCGGTCTGCCTCTTGATCGGATCGCTCAGAGAAAATGAAATGCGTTCCCCTAATAAGTTTGTGAAATTGAATGAGGTGCAGCTGATGGTCAGCGGCATCAAGAAGTATTGCTCCAAGAGCAAGCAAACCCTCTCGCTCAACGGTGTCTCGTACACCAGCGCGGAGCTCGTCAAGAAGATCGAGCAATACGCCGCGCTGGTCGAAGAGACGACCGCACTCCACGACAAGTGGGTGCGTACCGTTGGTGAAGAGCGCTCGCAATCAGTGGCGATGTCGCCGCTGTTTCGGTCGCTCCGCAACCTCGTCGCCAACATGTTCGGCGAAGGCAGCGAGATCTTCGTCGAGTTCGGCTTCAAGCCGCGCAAGGTCGGCAAGCGCACGGTCGCCAGCAAGGCTCGCGCGGTTGCCAAGCAGGCGGCGACCCGAGCGTCGCATCACGTCGGAGCCGCTCCTTTCGTGAACGGCGCGACCAACGGCTCGGCTCACTCTTGAGTCGAGCGGCACGTCCGCCGCATCGCAGAAAATTGCTCACGACGAATGCCTCTGGCTTACCGCTGGGGGCATCGTCGTTTTGTCCACCGCGCTCGCTTTCACCGTTTCGCTACCTCGGGAAGAAGGGCTGGCTTAGGTTGGCTCGATGGCGATCGATTCACGCAGTGCCACCGCGCGCGGGCAAGCCCCCACCGTCCTGCCCGCGGAGCCACCGGTCGACGCTGCGGCGTTCGCGAAGACTGTCTTGCAGATCGTCGTCG
Source organism: Myxococcales bacterium (assembly GCA_025362165.1). GTDB lineage: Bacteria > Myxococcota_A > Polyangia > Polyangiales > Polyangiaceae > JANYHY01. Next base: position 2,093 of record JANYHY010000753.1, read on the forward strand.
ACGGCATTCCCGAAGCGCTCGTTGGGTTGATCTTCGCGACCACGCTCACCGCGTTTCAAGTCGTCGTCTGGGCGATTGCGCGATGGCACGCCGCAGGGTTGACCTCAGCCCGCGAACGTCGGCGGCTGGTTGAGGCACCAGTCGCTCACTTACATGAATGCGGACACCGCGCTATGCTCCAGAGCTGAGACAACTTCGCTTAAGGGGGCAGCCATGATTCATCGGTGGGCATTGAGCACTGCGGCAGCGGCTCTGTTGGTGGCGTGCGGATCGTCGGACGACACGGCGTCGACGGTAGATGCGGGCAGCAACCCGGACACGTCCGCTGGTGACGCTTCGAAGTCGGACTCAGGCAACTCGCAAGACTCGGGCAACCCCGACTCGAGCAACCCGCAAGACTCGAGCACCGGCGGCGATGCCGGCTTCTCGCCGACCTGCTCAGGGACGGGCGTGAGCTCCTGCAACAAGCCGCAATCGATCGTGCGCGTCGTGTCGAAGCTCGGCGCCAACATGAAGGACGTGACCGGCGACCTCGTCGTCAACCTGGCTCACTACAGGCTGGGACAAGGCTCGACCGGCGGCTACCCACACAACGGCACGACGAAGAGCGGCGTCACCGTCGGCACCAACACACCCGTCGAGGTCGACTTCGACATGTGCACCGGCGGCGAGATGTGGAGCGAGGAGAACTGCGAGTTCAACTTGTTTGGCTTCGTCGACGTCAACAAGAACGGCACGCTCGAGCAGGGCGAGCCCGCCGGGCGACTCGTGATGAACGTGAGCTGCAAGCAGAGCGGTGCGGGCTGCTGGGGCCTAGTGCTGGACTGCACCGCGGGCATGTCGTGCGTGACGTTCGTTGACCCGGGCGCGTGCAAGTGCGCGTCGCCAGGCTGCAACAGCCCGATCAAGACGTGTATGTAGACTACACCGTTCTCGAATGCGGCCGTGTGGGGACGACGAGGCGTCCTTGCGGCGTCGCGAAGTCACCGTGATACGATCTGGTCTATGGTCTTGCGAGTTGGTGAGGTCCTCCAACACGCACATGACGCCAAGTTGTGGAGCCCGAAGGTGACGACCGACTTTCGAACCGAGGTCAGCGGCCTCTTCGCCGCGCTGGAAGGCACCGGCGTTCGCTACTTGCTCGTCGGCGGCGTCGCGATGCTGTCGTACGTCGAGGGCCGCAACACCGAGGACATCGACCTCATCGTGAACCCAGCGGACATTGCGTCGCTTCCGTTCAGCGCCACGTCGCGTGATGGTGATTTTGGATCGGGGAGCTACCACGGCGTGCGGATCGATCTGCTGCTCACGAGCAACCTCCTCTTCGACCGCGTGCTGCGCGACGAGAAGACGAGCGTCGAGATCGAGGGTCGGCAGGTCGCGGTCTGCAGCGCGCGCGGGCTCGTGCTGTTGAAGCTATTCGCGCTGCCCTCGCTCTATAGGCAGGGCAACACCGCGCGTGCCGCGCTCTACGAGACAGATGTGTTCATGCTCTTGCAAAAGTGCGACGTCGCGAACGACTGGGTCCTCGAGGCCCTGAAGCCGCATCTGTCCGCGACGGATCTCGGAGAGATCCGCGCGATCCTCGAGGAGCTTCGCGCGCGCCGCCGCCGCTTCTAAAGCAGTCGCCAAGCAGGTGATCGCCGATACGCCCGAGCTCGCCGGCCGCGTGGATCTCGATCCCGAAGGCAGCATGTTCTGCGCGTATGGCAACGATCCCCCCGCGCTCGAGCCGCTGGGCACTGCGCTCGCGACTCTTCCACGACGCGACGAGCCTCCGCGCCGTCATCGCGAAGATCCCCGAAGAGGCGTCGGAAGACTAGCGATGCCTGAGTCCCCTGCGCCTACTCATCGTCAGGGATCGGAGGCTCGTTCTTCAAAGTTAGGATGTCGACGTGGTCGTCGTCGAACCGGTACCAGATCCAGAGGTTCTGGGCGGGGACGCGGCGGACGTGTGCGTAGCCGGGCGCGAAGCGACTGCGCACATCCGAGTGTCCGGGCAGCTCCGCCGCGCCCAGCGCTCCAAGCGTTGCCATTACCGCCTTCGATCGCGGCGTGCCGCTGACGACGCCGAAGGATCGGACCGCACGGCGAAATGCGATGCTCAGCCGAGGGACGCGTCGTCGGGCCAGGGCAACTCTCCGGTCGCTGCGGCGTGCTCGAGCTGATCGACCGTAAGCTCGAGGAACTCACCACGGTCGATCTCCGCCTCGAGCTCGGGCGACACCTTCACGTCACCGCTCCTAGAAGCGTTTGCGGTTGCGTCCCTCGCTCTCGGTGCGTTCGACATGCCATGACTATGGCAACAATCGCTGCCCGTGTCACGAATCCGCACCAGACGGACTGGCCTGCCATCACGCAGAGGTGAAAGGCGAGAGGTGAAAGGCGAGAGGTGAAAGGTGGAGTCAGGGGACTGGGTCTGGGCTCACGCCGTGAGTGCGAGCGTTCTGACAACCAAGCTCTACGCCGGTGCCGCCGGTCTGCGTCTTGACGATCTTGAACTCGACGCGGCGGTTCTCTTCCCACGCCTTGTCGTGGTGCGCCGGGTCTGCGGGGCAGTACTCGCCGTAGCCCTTCGCGCGCAGCTTCGCGCGCTCGACTCCGCGAGAGATGAGCGCCGCCATGACGGAGTTCACGCGGTCTTGCGTGAGCTTGAGGTTGTACTCGTCCGGAGCGCGCTCGTCCGCGTGTCCCGCGACTTCGATGAGCGTGAACTCGGGGTGGTGGATGAGCGTGGTCGACACCGCGTCG
>JANYHY010000802.1 GCA_025362165.1 Myxococcales bacterium
TCGCCGGAGACCAGGGCGGCGCACCTGCCGCTCCGGTCAAGCCGAATGACCCGACGACAGCAGGCAACACGACGTCGTTCGCGGCGAACCTCCTGAGCAGTGAAGAGAGCGCGATCGAGCCAGCAGAGAAGCTGCCCACGATCGACGGACAAGAGGCCGGCAAGGTGGAGGGCTTTCATGTCGGCGTCCGACGCGAGGTGTGGATCTATCTGTTGATCGCCGCGCTGATCCTCACCGTCATCGAGTGGGCGACCTACCACCGAAGGGTCACGGTCTGATGCAAACGCCCCTCTGGAAACGGCTTGTTTTCGGCGCGATCGTGATCGCGATCGGCGCCATCGGACTTTGGGCGTACTTGAAGTTCGTCTGGTACGCCGGCCCGACCATCGCGTGGAAGCGGGACGGGCAAGACTACGAGCTGCTCGCGCCGCGCATGCTCGGGATCGCGCTGCTCGCCCCGTACTTCGTCTGGATGATCGGCCGCTCGCTCGCGGACCTGCCGTGGCCTCAGCGGATCTTGAGCGTGCTCATGCGCATCGCGTTCGTGGCGCTCCTCGCGCTCGGCCTCTCGCGGCTTGCGCGGACCGCGACGACACAGAAGGTGTGCACGGTGTACTTGGTCGACGTCTCCGAGTCGATCCCTGACGCGGCGATCGTCGACGCGAAGGCAGAGATCCAGAAAGGTCTCGATCAAAAGCCTGAGGACGCGCTCGTTCGCGTCATCACGTTCTCACAGCGGCCTCGCGCGATCCCGATGGAAGAGGGGAGCAAGACCGCGCCGGAGCTCCTTCGCCACGACGCGCTCGATCTCGCGGACGTCGCCGACAAGGACAAGCCAAAGGACAAAACCAAGAAGCTCGGTCATGACGCTGCGACCGATCTCCAGAGCGCGCTGCAGCTCGCATACGGCCTGTATCCAGCCGGATATCTGCGTCGCGCGGTGATCATCTCGGACGGCGTGCAGACAGACGGCGATCTGTTGGCGGAGGCGAACCGCGCGCACCAGTTCGGCGTGAAGCTCTACTCGATCTCCTACAAGCGACCCGTGCCAGGAGAGGTCGCGCTGCGTGAGCTCAAGGTGCCGGACAAGATCCGCGTCGGCGAGCCGTTCGAGATCCACGCGAACATCTTCTCGAGCCGACCGCAGACCATCCACACGACGCTCAAACAAGGCGAGGCGATCAACGGCCTGGACGGCGCGCGCAACGTCGATCTCAAAGCGGGCGACAATGACGTCACGTTCAAGAGCGTCGTGCGCATCGCCGGCGACGTCACCTACTCGCTCGACCTCTCGGACATCCCCGAAGACCGCTTCCCCGAGAACAATCACTACGCAGTGACCGCTGCGGTGCCTGGAAAACCGAGCGTTTTGTACATCGAAGGAAACCCTGCGCACGCGAGCTTCTTGTCGGCCGCGCTCTCCGCGCAGGAGTTCGACGTCGACGTGCGCGCGCCCAACGGACTGCCGAGCTCGTTGCGCGAGATGGAGCATTTCGACTTCTTGATCCTCTCGGACACGCCGAAGGAGGCGGTGCCGCTCACGCAGCAAGAGACCATCGAGAGCTACGTGCGTGATCTCGGCGGCGGCTTCTTGTTCGCCGGCGGTGAGAGCGGCTTCGGTCTAGGTGGTTGGTACGGGTCCACGATCGAGCGCATTTTGCCTGTCCGCATGGACTCGGAGAAACGCAAAGACGAGCCCGGCGTTGCCATGGTGCTCGTGATCGATCGATCGGGATCGATGAGTGGTCAACCGTTGGAGATGGCAAAAGCCGCAGCGAAGGCGACCGCAGACACGCTCTCTGGAGACGATCTCCTCGAGGTCATCGCGTTCGACAGCACACCCATCGCGGTCGTGAAGATGCAGGCCGCCAAATATCGCGCGCGCATCCAGAACGACATCGCGCGCATTCAACCCGGCGGCGGAACCGAAATCTTCCCCGCGCTCGATCTCGCGTACAAGGACCAACTCGCGGCACGCGCACGCAAGAAGCACGTCATCCTGCTCACGGATGGACAAGCCCCGCAAGGAGGCATCCGCGAGCTGGTTCAGTCCATGGTCTCAGAGGGCATGACCGTCAGCACAGTCGGCCTCGGTACGGGAGTGGACGAGTCTTTGTTGCGCATGATCAGCGATCTCGGCGGAGGGCGCTTCTACAAAGTCGTGGACCCCACGCAGTTGCCTCGCGTCTTCACACGCGAGACCGAGATGATCTCTCGCTCGGCCGCGGTCGAAGAATATTTCCAGCCGCGCGTGGTGGCTCCCGCGGACTTTTTGCGTGGCATCGACATGAGCTCGGCGCCGTTCCTCCACGGCTATGTCGCGACGAAGATGAAGCCGCCTCCCGCTCAAGAAGTCCTCGAGAGCGAAGTGGGCGAGCCGATCCTCGCGCGGTGGCACGTGGGCCTCGGCTGGTCGAGCGCGTGGTCGAGCGACGTCAAGAACCTGTGGGCCGTAGAGTG
>JANYHY010000809.1 GCA_025362165.1 Myxococcales bacterium
CACCACGAGCGCGCGGGCGGCGATCACGCGGAGGTCGTCGCGCTGCGTGCCGCAGGGGAGAGCGCGAAGGACGCCGTGCTCTACGTCACGCTCGAGCCCTGCAATCACTTCGGACGCACGCCGCCCTGCACCGAAGAGATCGTGCGCGCAAAGATCAAGCGCGTGGTCATCGGGTGTCGCGATCCCAATCCGCACGTCGACGGCGGAGGCCTGGAGAAGCTCCTAGGCAAAGGCGTTGCGATCACGGGTGGCGTCCTGGAAGCCGAGTGTCGCAAGCTCATCGCGCCGTTCACCAAGCACGTCACGGAGGGTCTGCCGTACGTCTCGTTGAAGCTCGCGCTCTCTCTGGACGGTCGTATCGCCACGCGCACTGGCGCCTCGAAATGGGTCACGGGTCCAGACGCACGCGCACGTGTTCACGCTCTGCGCGCAGAGCACGACGCGGTCGCCGTGGGTATCGGCACGGCCTTGAGCGACGACCCTCGCCTCACGGTGCGAGACGCCGCTGGCGCAAGCCCTCTTCGCGTCGTGTTCGACACCAAGCTTCGCCTACCCATACAATCACGCCTCGTCGAGAGCGCGACCGAGGTGCCGCTCTTGGTGATCGCCAGCGCAGACGCAGCCGCGTCTCACGAGGAAGAGCTGGTCTCGCGCGGAGTCGAGGTCTTGCGCGCACCCAACAGCACGGAGGGGCGCATCGACGTAGGCGCGGCGCTTCGTGTGCTCGCGTCTCGCGGCATCGTCACGCTGCTCGTGGAGGGTGGGGCTGAGCTCGCGGGAAGCTTCCTCGCGGCCCGACTCGCGGATGACCTGCACGCGTTCCTCGCGCCGATTTTGCTCGGCCCCCGCGGTAGGCCTGGCGCCGTCGATTGGGCTGGCCCAGACGTGCCCGCGAACGCCCCGCGCATCATCGACCCGACGTGGGAGGTCTGCGGCGACGACGCGCACGTGTTCGGCAGAATCGCCTATCCGGACGACCACTCGCCATAGGTCGATCTCGTAGCTACAATCGGTGAGACATGGGCATCCGAACCATCCTCCACTACCCAGACAAGCGCCTGCGAGAGGTTGGCAAGCGCGTAGAGGTCGTCACCCCAGAGATCCAGAAGCTCGTCGACGACATGGCCGAGACCATGTACGCGGCACCTGGCGTAGGTCTCGCTGCGACGCAAATCGGAGTCGCGCTCGCGATCTTCGTGATCGACACGGCGGCAGATGGTGAGCCCAGCGCGTTCCGCGTCTTCATCAACCCCGAGATCGTCCAGAAAGACGGCGAGATCACGTGGAACGAGGGTTGTCTCAGCTTCCCTGAGGTTCACGAAGAGATCGATCGTGCCGCGAGCGTGAAGGTTCGCGCACAAGACCGCGACGGAAAATGGTTCGAGCTAGAGGCAGACGACCTGCTCGCGGTGGCCATCCAACACGAGCTCGATCACCTCAACGGTGTCTTGATGATCGACCACATGGGTCCGCTCAAGAAACGCATCGTCCACCGCCAGATGCAGAAGCGAGCGGACGAGCACGCAAGCGCTTAGCGGCCGGCTTTCTTGAAGAGGTTGGTGTCTACGCGGACGCCGCGCGCGGCGAACTCGTTGACGATGCGGGGGACGACGCCGGTCGCGACGTGACCTTCGCCGTCCGCGACGAAGACGTCTCGGGTGACGAGGCCCTTGGCGTCCGTGCCGCCGAGCTCGGCGATGCGGCTCACGCGGTAGCGACCGTCCGGGAGTTGGTGCACTTCGAGGGCGACGTCGAAGCTCTCAGCGACGCACTCGCGCGCGGCCTCGGGGGAGAGACCCGGTGTCGCGAGTAAGCACTGAGTCACCAAGCGGCTCAAGCCTTGGCGAAGTGTGGGTGCGGAAGCAGAGGCGAGCACGCCCTCGGCGCCCTCGCTCACGGCCTCGAGCGTAGAGGCGACCGCCCGTCCCGAGAGCGCACCGACGACCCAGCGATCAGGCCGCGTGCGCGCCGCAGCGCGAAGGATGTCTTCGTGTTTGTTCGCGTCGTGCAGACGGAGCACTTGCGCGTGCGCGACGTTGATCTCGTCTTCTTCTTGTACGACGACAACACGATCACCTGGTGAGCCACCTGAGGCGAGCGCACCCAAGAACGTGCTCG
>JANYHY010000813.1 GCA_025362165.1 Myxococcales bacterium
TTTCATCGGCGCCGCGCTCGCGTTGAGAGCCTGCGCGTCCGTATTGATCACGATGAATTCGACCCCTTCGAGGCCGAAGTTGATCATGGTGTTGACGGCGTTGCCGCCCGAACCACCGCAGCCGATGACCTTGATGCGCGCTTGGTACTCTTGAGTCTCGTCCGCGAACTCGATGCTGAAGCTCATGATTGTCCTCCCGGGACATAGGGCTGTCAAACGATCGACTTAGGAGCGCCTCTCTCCATCTATCGATCAGAAACAAATGTGCGTGTCGTTAAGTCTTCAAACGTAGTTGTTCTGCTGAAAAGTCTTAGAAAGCGGCCTTGAGCCACGCCCACAGTTTGCTGTGTTCTTTGGCGGCTTCAACGTCCGAGATGGCCACGTGAGAGCTGACCTTCTGGCGCATGAGCGACACAATCGGAGACGCGTCACGGAGGCGCGCCTCGGCGATGGCGTGCGCGCCAAACTTCACGAGCCCGACGCCCGTGGAGAACTGCGGGCCTTGGACGGCTTGTGTGATGCCGTCGACGCCAGAGGGGAAGCCGATGCGAACGGGCATCCCCAGGATCTCTTCTGCGAACTCTGGCATGCCCTCGAGCAAGACGGCACCACCCGTGAGCACCGCGCCGGCCGAGAGCTGCTCGAGCATGCCGGTGTCTTCGATTCGCTTGCGGATCGCCGCGAACATCTCTTCGACGCGCGGCTCGATGATGTCGGACAGAACGCGGCGCGCGGTTCGGCGTGGCGCGTGACCGCCGACACCGGGGACCTCGACCTCTTCTTCGTCTCCGACCATGCGTCCGAGCGCGCAGCCGCTGTTGCGCTTCAAGCGATCGGCTTCGGCCATTGGAGTGCGAAGTCCCGCGGCGATGTCGCTCGTGATGTTGTTGCCGCCGACGGGGATGACGCTCGTGTGAGCGATGCCGCCGTCGACGTACAGGAGCAGATCCGTAGTGCCACCGCCTATGTCGATCACGGCGACGCCGATTTCCTTCTCGTCTTCGGAGAGGACGGCCTCGGCAGATGCGAGCGGCTCGAGGACGACGTCCGCGACGACCAGGCCGCAGCGCTCTGCGCAACGGATGACGTTCTGCACGCAGCTCGTCGCCGCGGTCACGAGGTTGACCTTCGCGCCGAGGCGCACGCCGCTCATGCCGATGGGGTCGCGGATGCCGTCTTGCGCGTCGACGATGTACTCGCGCGGCAGCACGTGGAGGATCTGGCGATCGGCGTCGACTGGGATGGCGCGCGCGCCCTCGAGCACTCGCTCGACATCCGCACGCGTGACCTCGCCGCCGGAGATGGCCGCGACGCCGTCGCTCGTCATCGAGCGGATGTGACTGCCGGCGACGCCCGCGTACACGGTTCGGATCTCCACGCCCGCCATCGTCTGCGCGGCGTCGATCGCTTCTTTGATCGAGCGCACCGTCCAGTCGATGTTGCTGACGATGCCCTTGCGGAGACCGCGGCACGGGACGCTGCCCACGCCGAGGATGGTGACCGTGTCGCCGTGCGTCTCACCCACCACCGCACACACCTTGGTGGTGCCGATGTCGAGCCCGACGACGATTTCGGATTCGGAGGATGTGGTGCTCATCGTCATCGCCTCCACACGTCGCATGACGCCGCGCATTGGGCCAAAAAACCGGTAGAAAAATCGCCCCGCTCGCGCAAGTGGTGCAGTCGGGTCATTGGCTTCGCCGGCCTCATTTGACCCTCGCGACGACTCGGTTCGGGCGTGCGTCATTGTCCAGGAAGATCGCGTCGGCCTTGTTGCCCCGCCGCTCGATCTCGAGCACGACGCGCGATGCTTCTTCGAGCTTCTTGCGATAGGGAGGACCACCGAGCACCAACTGCGTCGCGGCCTTGCCGATGACGAGCGTGACGCCTCCGGTCGCGGCGAGGTGGATCTCCTCGAGCGGCTGCTTCTGGCCAAGCGAGCCGTGCGCATAGTCGCTCGCGAGATCGAGCGCGTGCACGATGTCGCGAGCCACCCCCTCGCGATCGGAGAGCGCGCGATCTGGATCGATCCCCGTGATGACGGGCAGCTCGCACGGATCCCCTGGCTCGAGCTTCTTGAAGAGCTCACCTGAGCTCGTCGCGAGGAAGGTGTCGCTCCCAAGCGCGACGAGAGCCGCAGCTTGTCGCTCGACAACGGTGATCAGGATTCCATCCGGTAAGCGCCGAGCGAGCGTCGCGTCCGCGATCCAAGGGTCGGCTTGTAGCTTGTTCTGCGCGGCGTCTAGATCGATCGTGAAGACGTTCTCTCCGACGTTGATGCCTGCGCGCGTCGTGAGATCTGCTTGCGAGCGGAAGTGGTTTCCCAGCGTGAGCACTTCGGTCAGCGCAAAGCGTGGGCTCGTCGTGATGTACCGCTCCGCGCCATACGCTACGCCAACGGCGATCCCCACGACGAGCGCGAGACCGGCGGCGTCCTTCATCACGGCTTGCAATCGCGACGGCGTCTTGATGACAGGCGGCGAAGGCACAGCCTCTGGCGTGCGCGTGGGCACTTCGAGGACATCCGGCGGCGGGCTCGACGGGCGTCGAACTCGGCGGTTCGAGGGTGAGTTGCTCACGGCGCCACCTTGGAGAGCGTGGCGAGCAGCTCGCGCGCGCTTGCGTTGATGTCGCCGGCGCCGAGCGAGATCACGATGTCGTTGGGTCGCACGATCTCGGCGAGCTTGGCGCCCACCAATTTCTTGTCGCCCACGTAGTGCACCGAGTGGTGGCCGTGCTCGCGAATCGCCGCCGCGAGTGACTCGCCCGTCGCCCCGGGGATCGGTGCTTCACCTGCGGCGTACACCTCGGTGACGACGAGCACGTCAGCTTTGTTGAACGCGCGCGTGAAGTCCTCGAAGAGATCGCGCGTGCGCGTGTAGCGGTGCGGCTGGAAGGCGACGACGACGCGACGCTCGAACCCGCGCTGCGCCGCCTCGAGCGTCGCCTCGACCTCGGCGGGGTGATGCCCGTAGTCATCGACGATCATGACTGGACCGTGGACTCCGTCTCGCTCGATTTGAGGCTCGCCGAGCACCGTGAACCTGCGCTGCACGCCGTGGAAGCTCGCGATGGCGTCGCGGATGACGTCGAGCGGCACCTCGAGCTCGTCCGCCGCGGCGATCACCGCGAGCGCGTTCTGCACGTTGTGCGCGCCCGGCATGTGAACGATGAACTCGCCCATGGACTCGCCGCGCCGCTCGACCAAAAAGCGCGTCATCAAGCCTTCGTAGCGGAGGTTCGTTGCGCGATAGTCCGCTTGACGTGCGAGCCCGTAGGTCACGTGTCTGCGGTTCATGCGCGGCAAAATCGCCTGCACGTGGGGGTGATCGATGCAGAGGATGCAGAGCCCGTAGAAGGGCGCTTGATTGGCGAACTGTACGAACGCGTCTTTGACGTTCTCGTGAGTGCCGTAGTGATCGAGGTGCTCGGCGTCGATGTTGGTGATGATCGCGAGCGTCGGCGCGAGGCGCAAGAACGAGCCGTCGCTCTCGTCGGCCTCCGCGACGAATAGATCTCCAGCGCCGAGGCGCGCGTTCGAGCCGAGCGCGTTGACCTTGCCGCCTACGACGACCGTCGGATCGAGGCCGGCCTGTCGCAGCACTGTGGCGACCATCGAGGTGGTCGGGGTCTTGCCGTGGGAGCCGGCGATCGTGACGCAGTACTTGCTGCGCATGAGCTCAGCGAGCATCTCGCCACGGCTGATGATGGGGACCTCCAGCGCACGCGCTCGTGCGAGCTCTGGGTTGTCTTGCTTGATCGCGCTCGAGTAGACGAGCACATCTGCGCCCTTCACGTTGTCTGCGCGGTGGCCTACGTCGATGCGCACCCCCATCGTCGCGAGCCGACGCGTGACCTCGTTCTCGCGGAGATCCGAGCCAGAGACGTCGAACTCCATCGTGCGCAGGATCTCGGCGAGCCCGCTCATGCCGATGCCGCCGATGCCGACGAAATGAGCGTGGCGAACGCGACCGCGGAACATCAGCGTGCCTCTGCGTGAGAGGTGCGGCCGTTGCTCTTTCCGTTCTTGGCGACCTTCAGAACGACGCCCCCGAGCGCGAGCAGATCTCCAGCGACGTCGTACGCCGCGTGCGGTTTGCCTGCCTCACGAGCGGACTCCGCCATGCGCGAGCGACGAGCGTGGTCGGTCAGGATCGCGTTCGCTTCGCGCGCGAGGCGATCGATCGTCGCGTCTGCTTGTGGGAGGCACACGGTCGCACCAAGACGCTCGAGCGCGCGCGCGTTCTTCGTCTGATGATCGTCGGCCGCGAACGGGAACGGCACGAGGATCGACGGCCGACCCACCGACGCGATCTCGGCCACAGTCCCCGCGCCCGCTCGCGCGATCACGAGATCGGCTGACGCGAGCTCGGTCGGGACGTCGTCGAGGAACGGCGAAACGACCGTATTTTCGAGGCCCAAACTCTTGTAGAGTGCACGCACCGCGGCGTCGCGATCGCGACCAGTCTGGTGCACGATCCGCACGTTGGAGAGTCTCTCCCTAACCCGAGCGAGCGCTCGAGGCACGCGCTCGTTCAGCGCCTCTGCTCCGCCGCTGCCGCCCATCACGAGCACCGCGAGATCGGTCTTGGGTGCGTACACCGATGGCTCGAATCCTTGGCGGAGCGGCACGCCGACCACGCGAGCGGTGCCGGAGCGTACGCGCGCTTGTAGCTCTGGCCACGCGATGTACGCGCGCTTGCTCAGCGGCGCGAGCACGCGGTTGGTGAGACCGAGCACTCCGTTGGGCTCCATGATCGCGAGCGGCACACCCGTCAACACAGCGGCGAGCGCGAACGGACCTGCCGCGTATCCGCCGACCGAGAGCACCGCGCATGGGCGCAGCGCGCGAACCACCGACAACGCGCGCAGCGTCGCCCGCGCCGCCATGAACGCGCCTCTCGCAGCTCGCCTTGGGCCGCCGCCTTTGATCGGTGAAATGTCGAGGAGCTCCAGCGGGTAGCCGCGCTTCGGGATCACGTCCTTCTCGATGCCACGCGGGGATCCGCCGAAGACGACGCGTACGTCGGCGAGAGCCGTGAGCGCGTCCGCCACGGCGAGACCGGGAAACACATGGCCTCCTGTGCCGCCGCCAGCGATCAAGATCGTCGGCTTCACGGATGCACCTCGTCTTCGTCTTGCGCAGGCGCGGCCTCGCTCACGGCGGGCGTCTCGGGAGTCTCTTCACCAGGCTTGGGCGGATCACCTTGCCGCGAGATCGACAGCAAGATCCCCGCGGCGGCAGCGTTTACGAGCAACGAGCTTCCGCCGAAGCTCACGAAGGGGAGCGTCAGGCCCTTCGTCGGCAAGAGCGAGAGCGCGACGCATAGGTTCACGAGCGCCTGCACGCCGAACATCGTCGCGATGCCGAACGCCATGTAGCTGCCGTAGTCGTCGGGTGCGCGAAGCGCCGCGCGAATGCCGCGAACGACGAGCAGCAAGTACGCGCACGAGAGCGACAAGATGCCGACGAAGCCGAGCTCCTCGCCGATGATCGCGGCGACGAAGTCCGTGTGCGCCTCAGGCAGGTAGAGCGTCTGCAAGCCGCGGCCGAGCCCGACACCCCACGGACCGCCCGAGCCGAACGACATGACGCTCTGGAACGGCTGGTACGCCAAGTCTTGCTTGTGCGCGTCCATGTCGAGCCACGCGAGGTAGCGCTTGTAGCGGTACTCTTTCATCCCGATCGCGGCGACGCCGAACACCACGCCGAGGATGGATGCGCCCATGATGTAGCCAACTTTGGCGCCCGCGACAAAAAGCAGCGTGAACGTCAAGAGCAGCAAAACAATGGCGCTCCCGAAGTCGGGCTGCTTCATGCACAACAACATGAACAGCCCTGCGACGAGCAGGTGCGGGAGGAACCCCACGGTGAAGGTCTTGACCCGCTCTGCTTTTTTCGCGAGCGAGTACGCGAGCCAGAGCACGAGCGCGAGCTTGGCCATCTCCGCTGGCTGAATGTGAATCGGGCCGAGCGCGAGCCACCGTGTGGCGCCGCCGCCTGAGTGACCGAGACCGACTACGCAGGCCAGCAGCAGCGCACCCGTCGTGAAGAGCACGGGGTACGTGAGCTTGTAGAGGCGGTGGTAGTCCACGCGAGAGAGGCCGAACAACAGCACGAGCGATGCGATCGCATAGGCGACTTGGCGCTTGAGGAAGAACTGCGGATCATGGTGCTGCACCGTCGCCTCTACGGTGGACGCGCTGTAGACCATCACGACACCGAAGCCGACGAGCGCGACGACGATCGCGGCCATCACAGGATCCATCGGACCGGCGGCGCGCTGCGCGTCGGGAGTCGCATCGAGCGGCGCGGCGAAGTTCAGCCGCTTCTTGACGTTCGCGGGCAACGAGAGCTGCATCACTTACCTCCCGCAAGAGCGCGGACGGCGCGCGCGAACTCGTCGCCACGGTGCTTGTAGTCGCGGAACATGTCGAAGCTCGAGCACGCGGGGGAGAGCAACACTGCGTCGCCGCGTTGCGCGAGATCGGCGGCCTTGGCGACAGCGTCGTCGATCGTGGTCGCGCGCACGACGGGGAGCTCTCCGTTCACCGCTGAGGAGATCGCGTCGCTCGCTTCGCCGATCACGACGAGCGCTCGCCCCTTCTTGCGGAGCGCGGCGACGAGCGGGTCGTAGCTTCCGCCTTTGTCACGACCTCCAGCGATGAGCACCACGCGCGGCTCGGTGACGCCGAGCACCGCGGTGACCGCTGCGCCGACGTTCGTTCCCTTCGAGTCGTCGTAGAACGCGACGCCGTCTCGGGTAGTGACGAGAGTCATGCGGTGCGCGAGACCTTCGAACGAGGCGAGCACGCTCGCGATCTCGTCGCTCGAGACGCCGAACGGAGCGATCGCCGCGACTGCAGCGGCTGCGTTCAGCGCGTTGTGCGATCCGCGGATTCGCAGCGCGCTGGGATCGATCGTGCAGTCTCCGCCTGGTCCGAATGTTACGATCTCCGCCTGACCGCGCCTGGCTTGCAGCGTGCACACCGAGTCACCGAAAGGAACCACGGCGAGATCTCGGGACGTTTGTCGCACGAAGCAGTTGCCCTTCGCGTGCGCGTAGTCTTCGAACGACGAGTAGCGATCGAGGTGATCGTCGGTGATGTTGAGCAGCACCGCGACGCGCGGGTGAAAGTTCCGCACACGCTCCATCTGGAAGCTGGAGACCTCGAGCACGATGACGTCGAAGCGCTCGTCTGCGTGGCTCGCGAGCGGCTCGCCGAGGTTGCCGCCGACGAACACCTTCTTGCGCGCTGCCTGGAGAAGCTCGGCGACGAGCGTGGTCGTCGTGCTCTTGCCGTTCGTTCCGCCGATCGCGACGATGGGCGCTTCATGCGTGAGGCAAGCGGTCGCGAGCTCAACCTCGCCGATCGCGGGAACGCCCATTTTCTCAGCGCGCGCGAGCTCGTCGAAGGTCGGCACGCCAGGCGAGACGACGATGAGGTCCGCCTTCGTGAGATCGGTCGCCGAGTTCGATCCGAGCGCGAGCGTCACACCTTCGACCTCGAGCGCCCTCGCCTGCGGTGATGCCTCGGGCTTGCTGTCCAAGCCGATGGTGATGGCGCCGCGCTTTTGGCACAGCCGAGCCGCAGCGACTCCGCTCGCGCCCAGCCCGACCACCACCACGCGCTTGCCAGAGAGGTTCATCCGATCATCTCAGCTTCAAGCTTGAAAGTGCGATGAGTGCCAACAAAACGGAGATGATCCAGAAGCGGACGATGATCTTGGGCTCGGGCCAGCCCTTCTTCTCGTAGTGGTGGTGGATCGGCGCCATCAAGAACACGCGCTTCTTGAACAGCTTGAAGCTGATCACTTGGACGATGACGCTGCTCATCTCCAAAAAGAACACGCCGCCGAGGACGATGCTCAAGAGCTCGTTCTTGGTGAAGACCGCGCACATCCCGAGCCCACCGCCGAGCGCGAGCGCACCGACGTCTCCCATGAAGACCTGCGCGGGGTAAGTGTTGTACCAGAGGAAGCCTATTCCGGCGCCGACCATGGCCCCGCAGAAGATCGACAGCTCCGTGACGCTGGCGATGTTCGGGATGTCGAGGTAGCGCGCGACGACGAAGCGCTGCGTGACCGTGATGCCGAAGGTCGCCCCTGCGAGGTAGGCCCACAACAGATAGGTGCCCGCGTTGATGATGACGGGGCCGATGGCGAGGCCGTCGAGGCCGTCCGTGAGGTTCACGGCGTTGGAGGTGGCGACGACGACGAGCGTGGCGAACACCAAATAGGCCGCCAAATTCATCGAATAGTGATGCTTGTAGAATGCAACGAATGGGAAAGCGAGGTCGCCGCGGATGTCGAACCAGTCCTTCGGGAGCTTGTCCTCGCCCGCGTAGAACGTGTACGCGAGCACGCCGCCGCCGATGAGGAACTGGCCGAGCAGCTTGTACCGACCAGGCAGCCCGGCGGAGGTCTTCGCCTTGATCTTGAGGTAGTCGTCGAGGTAGCCGATCACGCCGTAGCCTGCTGTGACCGCGGTCGTCGCCCACACGAACACGTTGCGCGGATCGCACCAAAGGATCGTCGGGACGAGCACGCTCAGCAGGATGAGCGCGCCGCCCATCGTCGGAGTGCCGCTCTTCTTGAGGTGACTCTCGGGCCCGTCGCCGCGGATGATTTGTCCGATCTGCTTCTTCTGGAGCTCTCGGATGAACCAAGGCGAGATGAAGAACGAGATGAGCATCGCGGTGAGCGTCGCTGCGATGACGCGGAACGGGACGTACCGCAAGACGTTGAGCCAGCGCAGCCAGCCGATGCGGTGCAACGGGTAGAGGAGCTCGTAGAGCATCAGCTTGCTTTGCCTCTCGCGGCCACCAACGCGGCGACGACACGCTCTGCGCCGACGCTGCGTGACGCCTTCACCAACACGATGTCGTTCGCGCGCACTCGGTTCTGCGTGACCATCAAGGCTTCATCGACGCCGCCACACTTGATCACGGCCACCTGGGCGCGATCGAGCGCGAGGCCTATTTTCCCGCCACATCCGACGACGAGCGAGACGCCACCGAACGAGTCCGCGATGCGCGCGTGCTCTTCGTCCGAGACGGCGCCGAGCTCCTTCATCTCGCCGAGCACGGCGATCGCGCGTCGGCCTTGTTGCTTGGCTAGCTCAGCGAGCGTTCGAAGAGACGCGTGCATGCTGTTGGGGTTCGCGTTGTAGGTGTCGTCGATCACTATCGCGCCGTCGGCGAGTCGAATGACGTCTCCGCGTTGGCCTGCGTTCGAGAGTGTGCTCATCGATGATTGAACGCTCGCCGGGTCGATCGCGTGCCCGCACGCGGCTTCTACGGCGGCGAGGGCTGCGAGAAAATCGATCGCGGCCGCTTCGCCCAAGAGAGGAGAGTCCACCTCGAGCGTCTCCTTCGCGCGCGGAGACGCGCAGACGTCGCATGGGCGCTCGTACGTGATGCGCGCTCCGTCGAAGCCGCGGCTCGCGATGGAGAGCAGACGGTAGTCGGCGGGCGATCTTCCGAACGTGAGCGCACGTCGAGCGCGGGAGCGGCGAAGCTGAGCCATCGCGGCGTCGTCGTCCGCGTTCACGATCGCAAATCCGTCGCTGCCTAGATTCATGTATAGCGCACCCTTTTCGCGCGCGACGTCCGCGCGAGAGCCGCCGACGCCTTCGGCATGCGCGACGCCGATGTTGGTGACGACAGCGACGTCCGGGCGGGCGATCGTCGCCAGCGCTTCGATCTCTCCGCGGAGGCTCATTCCCGCCTCCAAAATTG
>JANYHY010000852.1 GCA_025362165.1 Myxococcales bacterium
CGATCGCGAGCAGCACGAAGAATATCGGCGCGTAGTCGTTGGAGAACCGATAGCCGAACTGTCGCCACCCGCTGTTCTGGTACATCAGATCCATCGCGATCGGCCCTAACGCGCAGATCCAGAGCAAACCATGCAAGAAGCCCTTCTTCTTCGGCCACAACAGCCAGAGGTAGAACGGCGTCGTGAACCACAGCGCGAGGCCGTGCTCGTTGATCAGCAGCGCCGGAGCCGCTTCGTTCGCGCCGCCGAACAACACGAACATCACGACCGCGAACACGCCGACCGTGCTGACGATCGCGAGCACGTTCAACTTCGGCTTGTCTGCCTTGGCGCTCGAGAACAGGGGCAGCATCAAGAAGAACAGACACACCACCAGCAGCGTGGTGCGCGGCGTCCCGGTCATCGTGTTTCGCGCTGGAAACCAGGGCAAAATCGTGAGCGCGACGCCTAGGTTCTTCGCGAGGTAGTGATAGCCGAAGAGCCCCCACTTCTCCATGCGGCCTTGCCACACGACCGTGAGGTACTCGTGTCCGAAGCCATTCGGGTTCCACGTGCCGAAGCGCGCGTGGTTGTAGTTGGAGGCCCACGCGAGGCACACGAGCACCGGCGCGGCGAAGATTGCGCAGCGCCGGAAGAAGGCGCGTTTGTCCACGCGATCCCAAGTGCCTTCCAGGCGATCGGCCAGCGAGCCTTCGGTGACGACGCCTTCCTTGCAGCATACACGCAATGCCTCGAGCGCGAAGAGCGGCGCCGTGAGCGCCGTGGTGGGCCGCGTGAGGAACATGAGGCCGAGCAAGATCCCGGCGATCAGCGGCGACGACGCGTCGAGCGCGAAGAGCAAGTATAGGCACAACAGGCTCGCGCCTACGACGTGCGCTGCGAACCAGACGGTGCCTTGAACCGCGGTGAAGAAGTAGACCGTGCCGAAAGCGAACAAGATCGCGAGCGCGACGTTCTCCAGCTCGCGACGCTCGGAGCGACCCGTGCGGCGGAGCTTCTCGAGCACGAGGAAGAGCACCGCTGGAGCGATGCCGCTCAACCACACGATGAACTGCCCGTCTTGGAACTCCTCCGGGCTGCCTGCGAGCGCGACGAAAGGCAACATCAGCATCGCGGGAAACGGTGGGAAGCTGATGAACCACTTGCCTTGGTAGAAAGCGAAGTCGTTGTTCTGTGCGTATGCGGGAGGCCCGTGCACGAGATCGTTGTGCCCATCGAGCCACGCGGCGGCGAGCTGCGCGAAGTGGTTGAAGGGCGTGTGCTCCCTCAGTCGCTGCGGTCCCGCGACGATCGCCATCACGATGACGCTGCCGACGTAGATCGCGAGCGCGATGAGCAGCCGTCGCCGCTTGTCTGGATCCATCTTGCGCCTGGGCTCGGGCTTGGGCTTGTTGCTCGGCTTCTTCGGGGGCTCGGCCTCGACAGGGGCTTCGCTCTCCACTTCCGGCTCCGGCATGCGCGACAACGTAGCAAAGGCCGTGGTCGTACCGAACCTCAAGTCACGCGGATTGTAAGCATGCTGACGATCCCCTCGTCGTACCCTCGAGTCACGCGGCCGCGAACCACGCTTCGCGAACAACGTCCAAGTGTGTAGCGATGATCGCGGCCAAACCCCACAAATCGCCTCAAATTCGAGCCTCCGGGAGTGGCACGCGCCTTGTACCTGAACAGACGCCGACCCGTTTCACCCACCCCTTCGGCATTTCGAGAGCGATCCCATCCATGGCCCTTCCGTTCGACGTTTCTCCTGCGAGCCGCGACCCCCGTACGCTCAGCATTCTCGCCAAAACGATCTACCGAGAGCTGCGCGCGAGCGGCTACAGCGAGCGTGATGTGATGGCCCTGGCAGGCGAGATGCTCGGGATTGTGGCGACCGAAGTGAAAGACAAGCGCCAAAAGCCCTGAAACTCTAATCTCGCAGAGAGATTGACACGGTCGGCTCGCTCCCTGGACAATCACGTCCGAGCGAGCCTTCTTCGTTTCTGGCGCGCCTTGCAGTTCAGCATGTTCACCTAGCATCAGGTGTCGCCCGAAATGTTCTCGATCATCATCAGCGAAAAAGGCGGCGCGGAGCGCAAGGAGACGTTCGACAAGAACGAGATCAACGTCGGCCGTGTGCAAGGCAACGATCTGATGCTCCCGAAAGGGAACGTCTCCAAGCATCACGCGCGCTTGCTCTACCGAGACGGGCGCTTCATCGTCACGGACCTCAAGAGCACGAACGGCACGTACGTCAACGGTCGGAAGATCGCGCAGGCGACGATCGTGCGCGAGGGCGACAAGATCTACGTCGGCGACTTCATCCTACGCGTGGACATGGGCGGAGCGGGCGCGCCTGCTGGCGACGAGATGCCGATGCCGCCACCGCCGCAGATGGGCGGACCGCCGCCGCTGCCGCTACCACCGCCTGGCGCGATGGCCCCGATGACGGGACCGCCTGGTCCGCCGCCACCGATGCCCTCGGCGATGCCTCCGCTGCCTCCGCCGCCTGGTCCGCCGCCGATGCCACCTCCGCCAGCGCACCCGATGGTGGTGCCGACGCCGCAAGCTGCGATGCCGGTGCAGAGGGCGCCTTCGATTTCGCGTGAGCCCGGCGCGGTCAGTCACTTCCCGCTCGAGCGCGATCCAGATGAGAGCGATGGTCAGTTGCCTGCGGGGCAGCGCGTGCCTTCACCTCCGCGCATTCCATCGTCGTTGGCAAACGCGCAGCAGCGCTCGACCATGCCACTGCAAGCCCAGTCTCCCGCGGCCGCGCAGCAAGCCCCGACGCGCACGCCCTCAGTCAGGCCGCCGCCGATGCCGCAGCCATCGCAACCGCCGATCCCCTCGCCATCTGCGCCTCCCGCGGCGCGGTCTCAGCCCACGAGCTCAAGCCAATCACGAATTCCAGCCAGAGAGAGCCCCGCGCAAGCTGGGCGTCGTCTCGCGCTCGTGACGCTCGTCGATCGCGTGGCTGACGCGACCGATCTCTCCGTTCTCGACAAGACCGCGTCGGTGGATGCGCAGCTCAAGGCGACGATCGAACGCGTCGTGGGCGAGCAGGCCACGGCGATGCGCGAAGAGGAGGGGGTCCCTGAGGGGATCGATCTCGAGCAGCTTGGCAAAGACGCGCTGCGTGAGCTCGTGGGGATCGGCGCGATCGCGCCACTGCTCGAGGACGAAGACGTCAGCGAGATTCACTGCCTGCGCTTCGATCAAGTGCTCGTCGTCAAGGCTGGCTCGCTCACTCTCGCCGACGGTGCTTACACGAGCGACGAAGCGTTGGGACGGACCATCGCGCGCCTCGCGCTTCAATCAGGTCAACCTCTGGGCGACAAAGAGTCCTGCGTCGAGCGTCACCTGCCGCGCGGCGCTCACATGATCGCGTTCATGCCTCCGGCGTCCGCTGCGCGCGCAGTCGTCTTGCGCAAGCGCCGTCGCGTCGAGATGTCGCTCGAAGACTTCGTGCGGTTGGGCTCGTTGAGTCGCGCGATGGTCACGTTCCTCGAGGGCTGCCTCGCTGCGCGAACGAATCTCCTCGTGTGTGGCTCTAGCGCCTCGGCTTCGAGCACATTCTTGGGTGCGCTCGCTTCAGGTGGCTCACCAGGTGATCGTGTCGTCGTCGTACAAGAAGAGGACGAGATCAACGTCGCGCACGCGCAGGTGCTCCGTCTGCACGACGCGAACAAGCACGAAGACATCCTTCGCGCTGCGGCGCGTACGCGGCCTGATCGCTGGGTCGTCGG
>JANYHY010000095.1 GCA_025362165.1 Myxococcales bacterium
GCCCACTGAAGACTACTGCCGCAGGTCCATGAATCGCTTCAGGGACGGGTGATCCAGCTGTCGTGATAGTCGGCGCGCTCGAGTGTGGCGGCTTGTGCCGTCGGGATGAGCGGCTCGTAGGTGTCGCACATCACGGCGAGCTCGTCGGTGCGGACGCTGCCGATGCTCGCCTCGTAAGCGCCTGGATGCGGGCCGTGCGCGATGCCCGCTGGGTGCAACGAAATCGCGCCGGGTCCGACGCCGCGACGACTCGTGAAGTCGCCGCGGAGGTAGAGGATGATCTCATCGCAGTCCACCGACGAGTGTGGATATGGGCACGGTATCGCGTTCGGGTGAGTGTCAGTCACGCGCGGAACGAACGAGCAGATCAGAAATCCCTTTCCAGCGAACGTCGAGTGGATCGTGGGCGGCAGGTGCACCAGTCCGGTCTTCGGTTGGTACTTCTCGATCGCGAACGCCCATGGATAGACGAAGCCTTCCCAGCCGACGACATCCATCGGCGGAGTGTCGAGTGTGTAGCGCATGAACTTGCCGCGTTATGCTTGACGATGAGCTCGAGCGGACCGTCGAGCGGCGCGTCGGGTGTCGCGATCGGGCCGATCGGCCGCACGAAATCGCGATGCGTGTAAGGTGCATCCATTCGCAACTGACCTACGGAGTTGCGGAACTCGCTCGGGATGAACACGGCGTCGGTCTCGAACACCATCCCCTCTGCGGCTCGCTCAGCTCTGCGGCTCGCTCACCTCTGCGGTCCGAGGATGACGACGATGCGGCGAGTCGGCTCGAGGAGCGCCTCGCGGAGCGTGGCGTCTGCGATGTGCTCGAACGTCTTGGTCATCACGTCGAACCAGAAGAACGACGCGAACCCTCGCGCGCGCGCCATGTGATCGAGGTCCGCCGCGCGCCCGAGGAGATCGACGGTCTCGCCCCGCGCGACGGCGATGACGAGATCGATCACCTCCGCCATCAACAGCGCGTCTGCGCCAGCGAGGCCCGCGGTCTTGCCCCAATCGCACGCCGCGCGCCCTTCTTCGGCGGCGGTGGAGAGATCACCGTCGCGCAGCGCGCGCATCGCGCCCACGATGTGCATGTAGCTGCGCGCGCGAGGAGAGACGCTCTTGACGTCGATGCGCTGGAGGTCTCGCAGCACGCCAGCGACCTCCGAGTGATCCGCGAGCGTGAGACACGTGAACGCCAGGCTCGCGGAGCCGAGCGCCTCGTATTCCAGGAGCGAAGCTTCGCGGGCGAGCGTCACGCTGCGCCGCAGATAAGGGACCGCGTCGGCGTGCCTGCACGCGGTCATCAGCGCGGCGCCCGTGTTCTGCATCGCCATTTGCTCGAGGCTCGTCGCGTCGCTGTGCGCAAGCAAAGTGGCCGCGCGCTCGAGGGCGGAGAGTCCGGCTTCGGCGCGAGCAGAGAGCATCACCGCGCCCCAACTGACGAGCGCGCGTGCTTCGAAGAGCGCAGCGCCTGCATCTGCCGCGACACGCGTCGCGCGATCGAGGTGATCTCGCGCGACCAACTCGTCCGCGCGGAAGGCGACGTTGCCGATCCCCAGGCAGCGCGCGAAATCCTCTGCTCGCCAGCGAGGCTTGCGCTCGTCGTACGCCTTCAACGCCTCCGGCAAAACCTCCGCGACGGTCGCCGGATTGGCCATGCCGCCAGCGATCAGCGCGCCGAGCCGAGCCATCTCTCCATCGTGTGTGCCGCGCGCGCGCTCGTACGCGCGCTCACAAGCCGCGCCTCCTCGCGTCGCGCGTTCGCCGCCAGCCAACGGCACGACGATCGACGTCAGCAGACACGCGAGCGCGGGTTCGATCTCGTCCACCCAAGCGTCTGCCATGTCGACATCCATGCGCTTGCTGATCGCCGCGTTGGCCCGAGGCGCGACGATGGTCGAGGCGATGGCGCGAGCGAGCGGGTTCGACAACATCGGCTCGAGCACCACAGACGCCGCGTCGAGCTCGATGCGTAGCGCGAGGGCCAGCGCTCGAACGATGCGCCCCGACTCCGAGCCGCGTTCGCGACGGGCGAGCGCGTCGAGCATCGACAGATCGAGCGTCTGTAGGGCCTGACGCACCGCCACCTGCACGTCCACGTCGAACCTCGTGAGAGAGCGCATGAGCTCGGGACGCTTGCTGGGGAACAGCGAACGCCGCGAGGCCGGCGGCACGGGTGGCGCGCTCGTCAGCTCCGTGCGCGCAAGCGCATCGCCTTTGGTGTGAGCAGAGGGACCGATCGCGACTCCCAGCGCGATGAGCGCCTCTCCTGCGTTTCGAAAGCGCTGCGCTGGATCACGCGCGAGCATGCGCAGAAGGAGACCTCTCAGCGGCTCTGCGACGCGGCTCGTGATGTCCGCGTCCGTCGAAATTCGCGCCACGAGCTGCTCACGCTGAGTGGCTCCCGCGTACAGAGCTCCGCGATCAAGCAACTCGAAGAGCACCAGGCCCGCCGACCACACGTCCGTCGCCGGTCCGACCTCGTCCATCGTGACCTGCTCCGGGGCCATGTACGCGGGCGTCCCGACCATGTGACCCTCACGCGTCTCCGCAGTGCCGAGCGCCAGGAGGATCTCGCTGCGCCGCTCCGCGCGAGCGATTCCGAAATCGAGAACTTTGAGCGCAGCGAGCCCGCTGATGCCGTTCGGCACGATGACGTTGGCTGGCTTGACGTCACGATGGATGATGCCGTGGGCGTGCGCCTCGCTCAGCGCAGACAACAGACCGCGCGCCACGACGAGGACCTCGCGTTCGTCCAGCGCGCGCCCGAGCCCCACGGCGTCGAGGGGCACGCCGACGATCACCTCCATGACCAAGTAGAGCCCGACCACGTCGTCTTTGCCGAAGTCGTAGACGCGCGCGATGTTGGGAGATGACAGGCGTGAGAGCGAGAGAGCCTCGTTGCGAAAGCGGTCGGCGAGCTCCGGGGTCGCGTTGGCTGGGTCGATCACTTTGATCGCGACGTCCCGACCTCCCGCCCGGGCGCGCGCTCGATAGACGGTGGCGAACCCTCCCGATCCGAGGATTTCGCCGAGCTCATAGCGATCCGCGAAGCGCGTCACGCACTCGATGGTACCGCGTCACGCGAAGATGACCGAACCATGATGTGTGAAGGGTCTGTTTTGAGGCACATCACGGGTCCGCCCACTCAGGAGTTGCTCATGGTCATTGCGATCTTCTTCATCCTGCATTGGCAGCTGTCGGTCTTCTTGCAGAGCTTCTTCCTGCACCGATACGGCGCGCACAAGCAGTTCACGATGAGCCGTGGCTGGGAGCGCTTCTTCCACCTGCTCACCTACCTCGTGCAGGGCCCGAGCTTCTTGTCGGCGCGCGGCTACGCGATCTTGCACCGCATGCACCACGCGTACAGCGACACGCCGAAGGACCCGCACTCGCCGGAGAACCACACCAACTTTTTCACGATGATGCTCGCGACCAAGAAGATCTACGACAGCTTCGCGTACCGCCGCGCAGAGCCCGAGGCGCGGTTCGATGGCGGAATGCCGGACTGGCCCGCTCTCGATCGCCTGAGCCAGAGCTGGCCCGCACGCATCGCGATGGGCTCGTTCTACGTCGGCTTCTACTTTGCGTTCGCGACGCACACGTGGATGTTCGCGCTGTTACCGCTCCACTTCATCATGGGCCCGATGCACGGGGCGATCGTCAACTGGTGCGGCCACCGCTACGGCTATCGCAACTTCGACAACGGCGACGTCTCGCGCAACACGCTCGTGTTCGATTTTCTCACCGCGGGTGAGCTCTTTCAGAACAACCACCACAAATTCGGGATGAGCCCGAACTTCGCCGCGCGATGGTTCGAGATCGACCCGACGTACGCGGTGATCCGCGTGCTCGGCGTGCTCGGCATCATCAACCTCGAAGGCGCGCAGGTCATGCGCTACAAGGTGCACGCCTCTGCAGACGCCGAGTAACACACCGGCACCACGATCAGCTCCAAGCAAGATCACACGACTAGTGCGTTCGAGGTCGTAATCAGGTAGTCTGCTCTTCCGACGTGCTGAGCGATTTGCTCTCTGCGAATCGAGTTTGCGCGAAGGAGCTTTCCCGATGAGCCGGAAACCGACGAAGTATGTGTTCGTGACCGGCGGCGTGGTCTCTAGCATCGGAAAAGGTCTCGCGAGCGCGTCGGTGGGCGCGCTGCTCGAGGCGCGCGGATTGAAGATCACGCACCTCAAGCTCGACCCGTACATCAACGTGGATCCGGGCACGATGAGCCCGTATCAGCACGGCGAGGTCTTCGTCACGGACGACGGCGCGGAGACGGATCTCGATCTGGGACACTACGAGCGGTTCACCACCGCGCGGATGACCAAGAGCAACAACTTCACGACGGGCCGCATTTACGAGGCCGTCATCAGCAAAGAGCGTCGCGGCGAGTACCTGGGCGCCACAGTGCAGGTCATCCCCCACATCACGGACGAGATCAAAGCGCGCGTCCGCGACGCGACCGAAGGCGTGGATGTCGCGATCATCGAGGTCGGCGGCACGGTCGGCGACATCGAGTCGCTCCCGTTCCTCGAGGCGCTGCGTCAGCTCAAGATCGAGGCGGGCCCGCAGAACGCGCTGTCGATGCACGTCACGCTCGTCCCGTTCATCGCCACCGCAGGCGAGCTGAAGACCAAGCCCACCCAACACTCCGTCAAAGAGATGCGCGAGATCGGGATCCAGCCGGACATCCTGATCTGCCGCACACAGGAGCCGCTGAATCAGGCCACCAAAGACAAAATCTCCATGTTCTCGAACGTGGCGACCGAGGCCGTGATCAGCGCGATTGACGTGTCATGTATCTACGAGGTGCCGCTCCACTTCCACAAAGAGGGGCTCGACGAGCTCATCGCGGACCGCCTCAACATCTGGAGCCGCCAACCTGACTTGACCGCATGGGCGCGCATCGTGGAGAAGTTCAAGAAGCCGCCGCGCGGCACGGTCAGCATCGGCATCGTCGGCAAATACGTTCACCTCAAAGACGCGTACAAGTCGCTCCACGAGGCGCTCGTGCATGGCGGATTGAAGAACGACTGCAAGGTCGAGTTCACGTACATCGACTCCGAGCAACTCGAGGCGCATGGCGTGGAGCCGTTGCTCGCGGGCTTGGACGCGATCCTCGTTCCCGGCGGGTTCGGCGATCGCGGCACTGAGGGGAAGATCGCCGCCATCGAGTACGCGCGCACGGCGAAGGTGCCGTTCTTCGGGATCTGCCTGGGCATGCAGCTCGCGGTGATCGAGTTCGCGCGGCACGTCGCCGGGCTCGCGGGCGCTCACTCCGTCGAGTGCGACAAAGACGCTGCGCACCTCGTGATCGATCTCATGCCGGACCAGCGCGGCGTGCGCAACAAGGGCGGCACGATGCGCCTCGGCGCGTTCCCGTGCGTGCTCGAGAAGGGCTCGGTCGCGGCGGAGGCGTATGGGACCACCGACGTCTCGGAGCGTCACCGCCATCGCTACGAGTTCGCGAACGAGTACCGCGATCGGCTCGTAG
>JANYHY010000008.1 GCA_025362165.1 Myxococcales bacterium
CTGCTTTTTGGAAGTTCTTCTTGTCGAGCGCGTCTTGTCCATCCTGACCGAGCGAGCGCGCCGTGCTCTTGTCATCATCCGACTGCGCGCGCGCTTGATGCGTGAAGGCGGAGACTGACAACGTGAGGGTGAGGGCGCAGAGGACGGACGGTCTCATGATCCGACAACGATACGGTCCTTCGGCCCATGTGCGCAACACGTGTCCGGCATCGCTTGACGAAGCGTCCGTCGGCTTGTATCTCGTGGCACTTCCCACTGCGAAGGTGGCGGAATTGGCAGACGCGCCAGATTCAGGTTCTGGTACCGTTATTGGTGTAGGGGTTCAATTCCCCTCCTTCGCACTCGCTGCGCTCCAATTCTCGTTCACTGCGGGGAACTCGCGAATCTGAATGTTGTTCTGATACCGTTCGACGTGTGCGGACCGGGGTGATCGCGGCGGCTCTTGGTGCTCGGTTTCTGGCGGGGCAGGGGCGCGCGGATGATGGCAAGCCGCTCGATGTGCGCGAGCCTCCGTTTGGGTTCGGCGACTTCACTTGGACCGACGGTAACAATCGCCAACCTGCGTCGCTGCTCACTGCCGGCCCGCTCACGGGGTTGCTGGTGGTCGACACGTACTACCTGCATCAGTTCCG
This sequence comes from Myxococcales bacterium, assembly GCA_025362165.1. Taxonomy (GTDB): domain Bacteria; phylum Myxococcota_A; class Polyangia; order Polyangiales; family Polyangiaceae; genus JANYHY01. Next base: position 633 of record JANYHY010000008.1, read on the forward strand.
GATGCCGATCGATCACACGGCGTTCCCGAGCACGATCGCGCCGCGCTCCGACGAGCTGTCGCTGAACATGGCGGCGATCGGCGTCGACGTCACGGGGCTCGACGGGCCGATCGGACGACTCTTCTTGCACTACGCGTCCGTCTCCGAAGCGTTAGGTGGCCAAGATCAGACGACCGCGCGCGGCTTCTTCTTGAGCAAGCCCGCGTTCCAATTCATCCAGCAAGCTGCGGCAGGCTGGCACTTTCACGCGATGCACGGCGCGAACCTCGAGCTGGGCATCCTGCCTTCTCCGATCGGCATCGAGACGTACTTCACCCAAGAGAACTGGGGATACCTCAAGCCGTACGTCACGGATCTGACGCCCTACTATCTAGCCGGTGTGCGCGGGCAGCTGTTTCCTAGCGACAAGCTCAAGCTCGAGGCTTGGCTCGTCAACGGCTGGCAGACCTATGGTCAATGGCACGAAGGTCCTGGCGGAGTCTACGCGGTGGAGTGGCGACCTACCGAGCGCGTCGTCTTGCACAACGACGGATACGTGGGTCGCGATCAGAGACTCGACGCCTCCGCCGTGCGGCTGTGGTCCGACAGCTTCGCGCAAGTCCAGCTGTTCAAGGGATCGGCGGTGCCGAAGAGCTTCGCGCTCGCGACCTCGGTCGACGTGGGCTACGAGACGAACTCCACCGGGAGCACGGACGGCCTCGCCGCGGGCGGGACAGCAGCCGCGCGCATCGAGTGGACGCCGCAGTGGATGACGACCCTGCGCGCAGATCTCTTCTACGACCGAACGCAGACGTTCCTGAGCGCGCTGCCGGCGGGTTCGATCTACACGCTGCCGGACCCGCGACCTTTCATGGGAACAGGCGGCACCGCGACGCTCGACTTCTGGCCGTCGCCTTGGCTCGTGATGCGCCTCGAGTACATGCATAGGACCTCCAGCGTCCCTTATTTCAGCGGCGCTGGTGGCATCACGGGACCCGGCGGAGTCGCCCCGACGAGCGCCGCGAGCGCTGCAGCCTTCTCCCCCGATCTCCGCAAGACCGACGATCGCGCATTGTTCAACGTCACGCTCAGACTCTGAAACGGCCTGCGTCGCCCTAAGCTACGCTCCTAACGTGCGGAGAATCTCGACTGCCAATCTCGACGCGGGAGTCGCGGTCGCGGCGCATCGTTTGGTCGCTGGCTCGTTGGGCGTCGTCTCTGGCGAGCGCGTGGTGGTCGTGGTCGACGCCGCGCACCGCGCACTCGGCGACACCATTCGTGAGGCTGTGCTCGTCGAGGGCAGCGAGGCGCTCGTCTTCTGCTTGGAAGACCTCGGCCGCCGACCGCACACGACATTGCACGCGACTATCAAGAGCGCCTTCTCGACCGCGCAAGCGAGCGTGTTGCTGATCGACTTCCAATCGGGCGAGCTGTCGATGCGCACGGAGATCGTGAGCGAAGCGGCGCGTCATCAGCTGCGCCACGGACACATGGTCGGCGTGACGCGTGCGTCGATGGTGGCGGGTTTCTCGGTCGATCCGCACCGCATCGCGGAGAAGTCTCGCGCGGTGTCCGTGAGGCTCCGTCCGGACTCGCGCATCGTGCTCAAGAGCGCGCTAGGCACCGATCTCGTCGTCGAGCTGTCGGCCCGCTGTCGCTGGGTCGAATATGGCTGCATCGTCTCGGCAGGCAAGCGCGTCAACCTGCCGGGCGGCGAGCTCGTGACCTCGCCGGAGTCCGTGAACGGTGTCTACGTCGCGAACGGAACGCTCGGCGACGCGGACGGCGCGGTGCTCCGCTCGCTCCGCGACACACCCATCACCTTGAAGATCGCGAGTTCGCGCGTCACGGCAGTGCAGTGCAGCGATCAGAGTCTCGCGCGCGCGCTGCTGGAGCGAATGTTTCGCACGGCGAACCTCGATCGCGTCGGCATCGTCGGCTTCGGGCTGAATCTAGGCCTGAGCGCGCCCGCCGGGGACGTGTTCACCGATCAGAAACTCCCAGGCGTGCACCTCTCGCTCGGCGAGACCTTTCCCGAAAAGACCGGTGCGTCGTGGACGAGCAAGAGCTGGCTTGCGCTCACGACGGTCGACGTCGACGCAGACGTGGACCGGCTCCCCATCTTGCGACGAGGGCGGTACATGATTTGAGCGGAAGTTGACCCTTGGGCACGCGCGTGATGCGCTTGCCGTCATGGCGACTCTCGAAGATTTTCTACGCCGCGCGATCGTCCCAGCCGAGTTCTTGCTTGCGGTCGATCTATCGGCGCCCGACTCCGAGACCACGTTAGCCAAGACACTCGAGACACTCCGCACGCTCAATGACGACTTCGAAGAGTCGACGATGCCCGGAGGCAAGCCGGGTTGGTTCGCGATGTCGTCGCTCATGAAGATGTCGATCACGTTTTGCAAGGACCCCTCCGCGAGGTCGCGCGAGCACTTGGTCGACGCGCTCGAGCAGGCACGCGAGCACGCCTGAGTAGTCAGTGCTCTCGCGAGCGCTTCGATAGGATGGGGTAGAGGGTGGCGGACACAGATGACAGGACCGGACAGCTTCTCGCGTCGAGGTATCGCCTCGGGCAGATGCTGGGCAGCGGGGGGATGGGTCATGTCTACCGCGCGAGCAACGAGCTCATCGGTCGCGAGGTCGCGATCAAGCTGCTGCGCTCGGAGCACGCTAAAAATCCGGAGATCGTGGATCGCTTCCTCCGCGAGGCGCGCGCGGCGAACCTCGTGCGGCACCCCAACGTCGTAGACGTCCTCGACATTGGTCAAGACACGGACGGCTCACCGTTCATCGTTCAAGAGCTCCTCAAAGGCGAGGACCTCTCCCAGTACGCGCTCGCGAAAGGCGGCCGCATCTCGCCGCGCGAGGTCGTCGAGCTCTTGTGCCCAGTGATCGACGCGATCGCCGAGGCGCACGCCAAGGGCGTCGTGCACCGCGACATCAAGCCAGAGAACGTCTTCTTGGCGAGCGACAAGGGGCGCATCACACCCAAGCTCCTCGACTTCGGCATCTCGCAGATCAAGCTGGGTGGCATCCGCACGACGCAGGCGGGCATGGTGATGGGCACGCCGGCGTACATGCCGCCCGAGCAGATCAAGGGCGGGCGCGATACGGACGCGCGGAGCGACGTGTGGGCGATCGGCGTGATGCTGTTCGAGTTGCTGAGCGGCCGTCTCCCATTCGAGGGCGACGACGTGCCGCAGATCTTCGTAGCGGTGGCCACGCAGAACGCACCGAAGCTGAAGGACGTCGTCAGCAACGCGCCGGTCGAGCTCTCGAAGATCATCGAGAAGTGTCTGCAACGTGAGCCGAAGGACCGATACGCGAGCGCCGCCGACATCGCGCGCGACTTGCGCCGACTGCGCCTCGATGAAGTCGGGCTTCTGGTGCCTGCGAGCTCCGGCGCTCCGAACAAGAGCGACGCTCCGACCGCGATCGGTGGTGGAGCGGCGGCGCCGTCGTTCGATCTCGATCTCGTCGTGCCAGATGCGCCGGTGAGCAAGCCTGTCGTCGCGCGCGCGCCGTCTCCCAAGATCG
>JANYHY010000088.1 GCA_025362165.1 Myxococcales bacterium
AGAGCGTCCATTGGATGCCCGAGCACATCAAGGAAGGCCGCATGGGCGACTTCCTCGCGAACAACGTCCCCCAGTAACGCTCTCGCGAGAGCGCCCAGTCGACGTTGTTCGCGAGGAAGTCGCCCATGCGGCCTTCCTTGATGTGCTCGGGCATCCAATGGACGCTCTTGTTGTTGAGGATGGCGCGATCGATCTGATCGGTCGTCCGGATGTACCAAGCCGGTCGCGCGTACTGGATGAGCGCGTCTTGATCAGCGCGCACGCAGAACGGGTACTCGTGGCGATACTGCTCGGCGAACACCAGCGCGCCGCGCTCTTTGAGCTCGTGCTGCAGATCCTTGTCGCAGTCCTTGACCCAACGGCCCGCGTACTTCGGCCCCATCTCGTCGATGAAGCTGCCGTCGGGTTTTACGGCGCAAAACAAGGGCAATTGAAGGTCCTTGTAGAGTGCAGCTTGTTTTTTTTGCGCGTTGAAGTCGTCCTCGCCGAACGCAGGCGCGACGTGAACGATGCCAGTGCCCGTGTCCAACGTGACGAAGTCTGCGGCGATGACGCTCCACACGACCGGCGCGTCTTTCGCTTGCTCCGCGAATAGAGAGAACGGCGGAACGTACTTCTTTCCGACGAGCGCGCTTCCCTTCAACGTCTCTGTGATCTCGAGCGTGGCCTTGAGCTTCTTCTCGAGCGTCTCTTTGAGAGCAGCCGCGATGATGAGCTGCTTATCTCCGTGCTTCACGACCACGTAGTCGACGTCCGACTTGATCGCCGCGTACATGTTGGACGACAAGGTCCACGGAGTGGTCGTCCACACCAACAGGCTAGTTTTAGGCTCATCTACGAGGTCGAACGCCACATACACGCTCGGGTCGTCGACTGTTTTGTAGCCCTGCCCTACCTCTGCTGCGCTGAGCGCGGTGCCGCCTTGCGCCCACCACCAGACGACCTTGTGCCCTTGATAGAGCAGGCCCTTGTTGAACAGCTCACCGAGCGCCCACCACACGCTCTCCACGTAGCTCTTGTGGTACGTGACGTACGCGTCGGTCGTGTCGACCCAGAAGGCGATCTTGTCGGTCAACTCCTCCCACTCTTTGGTGTAACGAAACACCGAGTCGATGCATTTGGCGATGAACGGCTCCACGCCATACGCCTCGATCGCGGCCTTGCCGTGGATGCGAAGCTCCTTCTCGACCTCGACCTCGACGGGCAGTCCATGTGTGTCCCAGCCCGCTTTTCGGCCGACGAAGTAGCCGCGCATCGTCTTGTAGCGCGGGAAGATGTCCTTCATCACGCGCGTGAGCACGTGCCCGTTGTGAGGCAGGCCGTTCGCGGTTGGCGGCCCTTCGTAGAAGACGAACGTCGGCTTGCCGGCGCGGAGCGCGAGAGACTTCCGGAAGATGCCGTGCTCTTTCCAGAACGCGAGTACGGACTCTTCTTGCCGCGGAAAATCGAGCGCGGAGTCGACCTTATCGAACACGGACATGGGACCTCGATATCACGGTACTGACGCGCATTGGCCTCGAACCGGACGTGACGAACGTGACCGCGCTCTCGCTCCTGATTCGAGTAACGTCCACCGCTGATGACACCCAAGGCCCAGGAGAGTTCGCGGACCGAAATGACCGAGTACGTGCTGCCTCAGCACGCGAACGCACTCGGCAACGTGTTCGGCGGACAGATCATGGCGTGGGTGGACCTGTGCGCGGCGATCTGCGCGCAGCGGCACTCGGGGAACATCGCAGTCACCGCATTCGTCGACGATCTGAAATTCGAGAAGCCCGTGCGCGTGGGCGAGGTCGTGCGGTTGCGCGCTCACATGCTCGCGACGTTCACCACGTCGATGGAAATCGAGGTCGTCGTCGAGGGCGAGGACTCGCGAACCGGGCGCCGGTGGCCCTGCGTCAGCGCGCTCCTCACGTTCGTCGCGATCGACGACAAGGGCGTGCCCACGCCGGTGCCGCGGTTGATGCTCGACACCCACGACGCCCAGGAGTCGCAGGCGGCAGGCGAGCGCCGACGCGCCGAACGGCTCGCCAAGCGCTGACGATCAGCTCAGTTCGGGATACAGCCCGAGCCGTCGCCGCACGTGCCGTTGCAGCATACGAGACCCTGGCAGCAGGTCGTCGCTGGACACAACGCGCCAGCCTGTCCGCACGCTCCGCCATCGGGGGGCGGGGTGTTGCTCTGCACCTTCTCTACCCACTGGGCTGAGTGGTTGTGACTGTTGACGTCTTGGAACGGCAGCCAAAACGCGGGGAACGAGCGATCCTTCGAGTCGAGCGTCGTCGCCTCGTCCACGAGCACCGCGGCCATCCAGATCTGCGGCTGCGCGCAGTTCTCGTAGGTGGTGTTCTGTTTGGAGAGTGGTTGCGGTTGATCGTATGCCGGGCTCCCGGGCGGGTAGCAGTTGTCGAAACCTTTGTTGGCTAGGTGCAGTCCGTAGTCGCGATTGGAAGAGAACGTCACCCAGAGCAGCTTGTGACCTTTGTAGGTCTGCACGAACGGGCTCCAGCGGGGCCACGAGTTCGACAGGCCATCGGCGACGTTGAGCGCAGCGAGATCGATCGGCGTCGGGTTGGGCGAGCTGGGGAAGTGCACCAGCTTCACGCGTGCACCGCGGTTGTAGAACGCGTCGTTGTTGGTGGTCGGCGAGTCGCCGGGCTGCGGCGCGTCGTTGAACACGATGAACGTGCCGTTCGGTGAGAACGACGGGTAATAATAGTTGCGCCCACCGCTCGCGAGCAGCAGCGATGGCACTCCGATGGAGTTGGCTTTGGTGTCGAAGGTGGTCGTGTACAGCGAGCCGGATGTGAAGTGGTGATCGCCCGCCGCCGAGATGCCCGTCAGCATGCCGGCTGGCGGCACGACGAACACGAGGTTCGCGTCGTCGCGCGAGAGGTCGGGCTGCGTGCCAGTCATCATCGAAGGGAGCGCCGGCGATGCGAGCAGAGTGGTGCCATCGCCATCGAAGACAGCGAAGGTCGAGTTCTTCGTGGTCTTGAACGTGCTAGCGATCATGCGCGAGTGGTCGTGTGTGAACGTCTGGAAACCTGGTGAGAGGTTCTTGCCGCCGACGATGGTTGCCTTGGCAACGTCCATGACGGCTGTGTGCACGTCGCCGAATTCGTCGTCTCCGTCAGGGTCGTCGAACGCGAGCGCCATGCGTGCGCCGTCTCGCGAGACGTTGTGGCAACCGACGCACGTCCCCGTGCTGTTGGCCGTGTAGAACGGGGTTGGTGTGGGAGCGAACGTGCCGAAGTCGTGGCTGTAGATGCCGCCCGTCTTGCCGCCGATGCCGCCATAGACGGCCGATTGCCAGTAGTAGATGCCGCCCGCGAGATCTTCCTTCGCGAAGCTGACATCGACCTTCGTCGTGGACGTACTCACGCACGACCCATCGACTGTCGCCCGCACGGTGATGTGCACCGGATCACCCTCGCGGTTCGTGTTGGCGATGTCGTTCCATGCGCCTTGAGGGAGCGTCACGCCGCAGCCCTTGCTCGCGCCCTTGCGCACGTCCGGTACTGGAGAACAGAGGGTCTCTACGCGCACGTCCGTCACTGAGTTCTCGAAGTCGACTTCGTAGAGGGTCGCCTTGGCGGGCGGCACGAACTGGACCTCGAGGACGTTCATGTTCGGTGGCAGCAACAGCCCGTCGAGCGGGTACGCGACCTCCGCTGGACCAAGCACGCTCGGATCGCACGCGGGCGCAGGAAGCGGTGGGAAGTTCGGGCACCCAGTGCAGGGGTAGTCGGTGTGGACGGTCTTGCCGCCGTCGGTGCCCCAGAGGTCGCCGTCGCCAGCGCCACCATCACCGGCGTCGCCTCCACTGAACGTGTTGTTGAGATTTTCGTCGCTCGCGCACGACGGCGTCATCAGCGCGACGAGACCGCTCCCCACGACGCCCAGCAACACGAATATGGTTCGCATGCGGTATTAGTACCCCGACGGTGCAAAACCGGTTCACATGCAGGCGCATCAGCGAATGCTTGGCGCGCACACGAGCATCCCAGCGAGCTGCAGGCAGTCGCTTTTGGTACCGCAGCAGTCCGTGCGCTCCGTGCAACTCTTCCCGTCCGGCAGGCATGCGGAGGCACACGCAAACGCTCCGGAAGTTGGAGCGCAGATCCCAGTGCAGCAATCTCGCGGAATGGCGCAGGTGCTCGCCGTGCAAGGCGTCGACGGAACGCAGCGATGTGCGCCCAAGCTCGCGGGGTCCGGGTCGCACTTCAACGGGGTGTCGCCCGAGCAGCAGTTCGGGTCTCCCGCGCAAATCTCGCCCTCGTTCCCACAGTTGCCTTGCTGACAGCGCATCACGCCATTCGCGTCGGCCAAGCAGGCGCCGCTGCAGCAATCTGCGGCACGCGTGCAGATCTCACAGACGGGGCGACAGCCTCCGATCGGCGCGCAACGATGGCTCCCTTCGCTCGTAGGAAGGCACCGGCGCGAGCAGCAGTCATCGTCGTTGCCACATATGTCGTCCACGGTGCGACGACACGCCTTGCCATCGTTCGCTTTGCAGGTGAGGAGCGCTCCGCAATGCCCAACTCCGATCATGTCGACGACGCACGAGCCGCCACAGCAGTCCGAAGGAGCTGCGCACACCTCACCGAGGACTCGACAACCTTCGAGCAATGCGCAGCGACGCTGGTTGTTGGACGTGCTCACGCACACGCCGCCACAGCAGTCCGGGTCGCCCGCGCAGGCCTCGCCCGCTGGAGAGCACGCTACGCTGGACTTGGCGCATTTTCCTCCGATACAGGATTGAGAGCAGCAATCCTCCGCGCGTGCACAAACCTGTCCCTGCGGCATGCAGACCGGGCCGTCTGCGCACACGCGGTTCGGGGAGCCGCCGTCGTTGTCAGCGCACGCGAGCGTGCAACATGCTCCGGCGAACCCGCACGCCGAGCCGACGCCGAGGCAGCCAGTCGAGGGTCGGCACGTGCGGTGCGATGCCGAGTCGAGAGCGCAGAAGCCGGAGCAGCAATCGGACGACTTCGTGCACGCGACGTCGATCGCGAGCTTGTTGCATGGTGGTGACGCGTCGACGCCCATGTCAGCCTCGCGTCCGTCCTGGGTCGCGTCTGATGTCAGGCTCGCGTCGTCGATCGAGGTGGGATCGAGCACGTCCAGCAGTGCTCCATCGCACGCCAGCGAGAGGCACGATGCTGCAACGGCGAACGGCCTCATCAAAACATGCCCACGAAGTCGACCGAGCCAGCGACCCCAATGCCCGCCACTCCGCCGACCGCCGCACCAGCGTCTGTGGGTCGCACCGATCGCAACGGAACGCTCGCCAGCCACGTCGTCGCCACGCGAACGGCCGGAGCGAGGGTGATCCATCCGGTCAATCCGCCCTCACCGAGCACGGCCCAGTCGCTGAGCTCACGTCCCAAGGCAAGTGGGTTGGGCGTTGCGCCGAACGTCGCGTAGACGACACCGCACCGAAGCACGCCATCGAGCCCGACACGATGATCGACCGGCGTGAGCGTGAGCGCACCAGCGACGCCACCTACGAGCGCGCGAACACTGATCCGACCATCAGACGCTCCAAGAGAAGGGCCGCCTCTCGCGCCGAATCGTAGCGACAATCGCAGCCGAGGGAGCACGCGCACTCCTGCGACGACGTCCGCGCCGAACAGCGTCGTGCCGGTGCTGTAGTGCTCCAGGGCGCCCGCGAGCGCGAAGCTTGCGCGGCGTGGAGTGGGCTGCGCGACGAGCGACTCTGCGTTCACTCGCGTGACCTCCACGGGGATGGGGAGCGCAGGGGCTGGGGCGTCCGTCATCGCCAGCTCGGCCCAGGACGCGCGGAGTAGCTCGTCCGCGGACAACGCGAGCGCGAGCGGCACGCCGTCGGCGGGGAGTGATGCGAGCGGGACATCTCTTCGGACCCGCTTGCGTGTGAGAGCATCGTGAACCTCTACATCGAGGTTGGCGCCGTCCTCGTTGGCCGAGAGAACGATCGACGCGATGGGTGCGCCCACGCCGCTCTCGCACACACTGATGTGACGAGAGGCGAGCTCGGCTCGAAGCAACTGGGTGAAGTCCAGTGCGCGCTGGGGAGGGATCCCGGCTACCGAGACAAGGACCCACGGCGACGTGCAAGCAGCGTCAGCATGGGCGTCAAGGGACACGAGCGCCGCGCTAACCACGCATGCGGCGCATTTCACGGTCACGGGCGACATCGCGACGAGACGAGCGTCGTGTGAACCCCGCTCGGGTAGCGTGCGAGGTACGCGTCGCGCGCCGTCACGCAACGAGCGCGTTCGCCCGACACATCGAGGGCTTCAACACGACGCGCCTCTGCGTACTCGCGAAACCAGGAGCCTGGAGAGAGCGCGATGGCATCGTCGAACGCCTCCACCGCTCCTGATGCGTCGCTGAGCGAGTCGAGCCGAAGTCGGCCGAGTTCGAACGCAGCGAGGCCCGCGCGCGGATCAGCGCGGTAGCGCTTGCGGACCAGGTCGTAGCGAGCCGCCG
>JANYHY010000139.1 GCA_025362165.1 Myxococcales bacterium
CGGCGCAACAAGAGCGAGAGCTGGCGATAAGCGACAGCCTGTTTGGAGAGATCGTCGTAGATGCAGAGCGCGTGACGACCGCTGTCGCGGAAGTACTCGGCCATCGTGACGCCGGTGTACGGCGCGATGAACAGCAGCGGCGCAGACTCGCTCGCGCCAGATGTGATGACGGTGGTGTATTCCATCGCGCCGAACTGCTCGAGCTTGGCGACGACGCTCGCGACGGTGGACTGCTTCTGCCCGATGGCGATGTAAAAGCAGTAAACGCCGAGGCCCTTCTGGTTGATGATCGTGTCGATCGCGACGGCGGTCTTGCCGGTCTGGCGGTCGCCGATGATGAGCTCGCGTTGACCGCGGCCGATCGGGACCATGCTGTCGATCGCCTTGATGCCAGTCTGCAGCGGCTCTTTGACGGGCTGGCGCTGCAAGATGCCGGGTGCCTTGATCTCGACGCGGCGGCGGTGCGGGGTCTCGATCGGACCTTTGCCGTCGACGGGCTGGCCGAGCGAGTTCACGACGCGACCGACGAGCGCCTCGCCCACGGGCACTTCCATGATGCGGCCTGTGCGCTTGACGATGTCGCCTTCCTTGATCGCGCTACCCTCGCCGAAGAGCACCGCGCCGACGTTGTCAGACTCGAGGTTCAGCACGAGGCCCATGAGGTTGCCCGGGAACTCGAGCAGCTCACCCGCGAGGGCGCCCTCGAGCCCATAGACGCGCGCGATGCCGTCACCGACCGACAAGACCGTACCGGTCTCCATCGTGAGCGCGGCCTTGTCGTAAGACTGGATCTGCTTCTTGATGATCTGCGAAATTTCTTCGGCGCGGAGCTGCATGGCTGGGCTTTCCTGGTTCAGTTCGGCATCAAAGCGTTCTTGAGGCTCGCAAGGCGCGTCTTGATGGATCCGTCGAAGACTTGGTCTCCGATGCGGGTCACCACGCCTGCGATGAGCGTCGGGTCGGTCTTGCGCTCGAGCACGACGCGCTTGCCGGTCATCGTCTCGAGCTGCATCTTCAATCGCTCGTAGAACGCTTCGGAGAGGTTGACGGCGCTCGTCACTTCCGCGCGCACGACGCCTTTCTGCAGGTCGTTCATCTCGCGGAGCAGCTGCGCGATCTCCGGCAACAGTCGCAAGCGGCGGCGATCACCGAGGAGGAGCACGGCATTCTTGGTGGTCGCGCTGAGCGAGAGGCTCGCAGCGACATCGCTCAGGATGTCCTTTTTCACGCGGTGCGGAACGAGCGGATCGCCGAGCACGCGCTGCAACTCGACGCTCGACGCGTACGTCTCCGCCACGCTCGTCGTCTCGGTCACGATCGCATCCACGTTGCCCGCTTCGCTGCCAAGCTCGAGCAGCGCCTTCGCGTAGCGGCGAGAGATGTTGCCCGCGATCACGAGACACCTGCGGCTTTTTGCGTGACGAGCGTCTTCAAGTATTCTTCCGCGAGGCGCTCCTGATCGGCCTGGGTGACGCCCTTGCTGAGCATCGCCTCTGCGTCGGCGATCGCTTTGTCCACGGTCTCCTTCAAGAGGTCGACCTGCATCTGCTTGACCTCTTGAGCGACGAGGAACGCGGCGTCCTTCCTCAAGCGCACGGCCTTCTCGTCCGCGTCCTTGATGATGCGCGCTCTCTCTCCTTGGCCGGCCTGCACGAGTCCCGAGCGCGCGGCCTCGGCGTCCTCGTCCTTGGACTCGAGCTTGGATTGGTAGGTCTCGGCGCGCTTCTCAGCCTCTCGCAGGAACATCGCAGCGTTCTCGATGTCCTTGGCGATCGTGTCGCGACGCTCTTTCAAGCCCTGCGCGACAGGGCCCTTGCCGTACCTGTAAAAGATGTAGACGAGGATCCCAAAGTTGATGAGCAGCGCGAGCAGCGGGGGCTGCTTCTTGTTGCTGAAGTCGGCGAAGTTGATGTCGCCTGGCGGCGCGCCTTCCTCTTCTTCTTCGGCGGCCGCGTGCTCTTTGCCTTCGTTCAGCGGAACGACGATCACACCCCTGCCAGAGTTCGCAGGGACGACCTCTGGACCGGCCCATGCGAACATGCCGTGCCAAGTCGAGAGCCCGAAAGGGCGAGGGACTTGAGCCGCTTGACGTGAGAAGCGAGCCCGTAGGGCGAACGCAATCACGAACGCGGTGCAGAGCACGAGCATCGTCGTGAGCATCACGGAGAGTGCCTTCTTCATCAGCGCACCTCTCGCCCGAGCACGAGGCCCGCGAGCTGACCGGCTAGCGCCGCAGAGTCCTTGCCAAGCTGGTCTCGCGCTGTAGCGCGGTCTGCCTCCGCGCTCTTTCGGTTTTGGTCGGCGACTTTCGCCATCTCCTCACGCACCTTGGCGAGCAGCTCAGCTTCGTGGCGCAGGCCCTCGTTCTTGATCTTCTCCCGCTCTGCCGCACCGGCCGTTCGAGCCTTTTGCATCGCCGCGTCGTACTCCGCCTTCGCCTTCGCGCTGCGCTCGTCGATCTCGCGCGCCTCGGCGATGTTGCCCTCGATGCGCTTCTCGCGCTCCTCGAAGAGCTTCAACATCGGGTCGAAGAGCATCGGCTTGAGCACGAGGAACAACACGACGAAGAGGCCGACCTGGACGAAGGCCGTGGCATCCAGGTCGAGGTTCACGTCACCGCCCCCGCGCACGAGGTCGCCAGTGAGGTTCAAGGCGTCGGTCAGGTGGGTAGACCACATGGTTTTTATCGCAGGTTTCCGAGGGAAAACGTTGCCAACTGGGCGCCGCAAGTAGCACTACGAGGCGCGCATGTCTACGCCACCGTGAAACCGACCACTAGGGCCCAGATGCCCGTCCGGCTAGTGCAGGGCACAGGTGAAACGGCCACGAAAACTCAGTGCACGGCGGGGTTCGACGGATCGGGGTCGACGTCGTCCAGCGCACCGTCGTCGTCGAAGTCTCTGACCGCCGGTTTGTGCACGACGATCGAGGGCACTCCGCCCGCGAAGCTGGACCCGAAGAAGTCAGTGACGGTCTGCGACAGCTCGCGATAGGGGTTGCGCACGTCGAACTTGGCATCGAGCCGCGAGAACGGCTGAGCGGTGTCGAAGCGCGCGTAAGGGATCGAGAAATTGTGAGTGCCCTTGCTCGCGACGATGTCCGAGCCGTGCGCGCCAGGCCCGAACTGGACGACCGCCGCGGTGACGCCCATGCGCGGCGTGTCATGGATGAACCCTGTCGCGTCTGGCGCAACGTCCGGCAACGGCACGGGATCATCCCTCGTCTTTGGATCTTTGAGATCACGAATACCTGCATTTCCACCGACGTTCGGCACCGCGAGCCCCCAGCCGCCAGCGCGCGCGAGCGCTTCGCCGCCTTCGTTGCCGATGAGCTCGTCGTAGAGCGCCTCCAGCTGCAGCACGTTGCGCGCGCTCGTAGGCTTGCCCGCGAGAGGCTGCGGGTTGGTCACGAGGTAGCTCGCAAAGAGCAGCGGGTCTGCAGGTTCGATGACCATCTGCACGAAGT
>JANYHY010000142.1 GCA_025362165.1 Myxococcales bacterium
GGTTCTCGTGGGCCGATCCGCCGCCAGGCGGCGACGAAGTTGGTGGAGAGTTTGGTCGCGCACACCTGGAGATCGCGCGAGACAGCAAGGATCCGCGCGTGATGGTGATCAAGCGGCAGGTGGTGTTCGACCAACACTTCATCACTCCCGACAAATATCCGGCTTGGCGCGGGTTCCTCTCGCGCATCGATCGCCTGATGCACAAGAGCGTGCGGGCGGTGCCGGCGGGTTCGAAGGCAGGTGCACAATGAACCGCGCTGGACTCTTGCTCGGCGTGGCGCTCGTGGTCGCGTGCGGCGGTCCTGGCCCCAACTCGCCGCGGGGCGCTGGCAAGGACTATGCGACTCCGTTCTCGCTCGCGATGAACGCGGAGGCCACGGGCGACCCAGCGGACGCGATCAAGCAATACTTGGCCATCGTAGACGCGGCCGCGCGCGCGGCCGGTGATCCGTGGCAGGTTCCCGCGCTGCACGCGTCGCTCGATGCGCTCGTCGCGCGGTCGGTGTCTTCGCTCACGACCGCAACCATGGACAGCGCGCTCGCGTACCGCACGAGTCGGCGCGCGGAGATCCAAAAGGCGCTCGCCGCGAGCTACGACGTGAGCAAGGGTCCATTCGCGAAAGGTCTCATCGCACGCGCGCTGCAGGAGCTTAGCGTGCGTGACGGGGACGCGACCGTCGCGGAGAAATGGCGCCTCGCGACGGGGTGCGCGCGCGAAGCGACCGTCACGGGCCCGCTGTCGTGGACGCCGCTGTTGGGCTTGAAAGAGGTCGATCCGCTCGCGAAGGCAGACGCGACGCTCGACAAAGACTACGCGACAGGAGACGCGTTCGGTACGCGCATCGCTCCTGTGGTCGTCAAAGATCGGGGCTGCTGGATCCCGCTCGACGCCGCGAGCACTCACCTTGGCGTGCGCGACATCGTGATCGATCTGGACGTGCCGAGCGCTCAGACGATCGGCGTCGCGCTCCGCTCATCGAGCGCGGCGGTCTTGGAGGTTGGAGGCAAGCCGATCCTCACGAGGCCGTACGAGCTCGGCGGCGACGACGTCGCGCTGTTCGGCACGGTCGGAGTCGGCGCGGGTCGCGTGAGGCTCGTGCTGCGCGTCGGCGACGATGACGAAGGCGAGACTGTGGAGATCGACGCGTGGGATGCGAACGGCGAGCCGCTCGCCAAGCACGCTCCACTCGTTGGCGAGCGCGCCAACACGAGCGCGACCGTGGCCGGCGGGCCTGTCACGATCCCCTCACCAAAGACCGACCTGGAGCGCGTGCTGGCCTCCGCTGCTGGGCTCGCCGCAAACGACGGCCGTGACGCCGAGGCGTGGTTGATCGAGTCGGCGAAGGCGAAGGACGCGAGCGTCCCGATGTTGCTGGTCTACGCGCGAGCGCTCGAGGCCGCTCAGGATCTCTCGCTCGTGCATCGACAAGAGCGCATGCGCGCGGTCTACGAGCGCATCCTGGAGGTCGCGCCTGGAGCGTGGGAGGCAGTGCTGGAGCACGCGGTGCTTGCGGGCAGCCGCAAAGGGCCGGGGGAAGCGCGCTTGATCGCGCTCGGAGATCTCGACGCGCACTCGGCGAAGGTGTCTGCCGCGCTGCGACCGCTGGTCGATGCGTTCGACGCGAGCCTCTCGGGTCGCGAGCATGTCTACGACCGCGCGAAGGCGGCGTTCGACCGCGCGAAGGCAGGCCTCGGAGACTCCGCGATCGTACGCGACGTCGAGCGCGTGGCGTTTGATCGCGCGAACGACAATACGATCAGGTTCGAGTGCGCGCCCAATGGACGAGACTCGCTCGCTTGTTACTTGGCGCTCAAGACTGCTGGGCGAGACACGGAGGCGTTCAAAGAGATCGAGCGCCTGCGCGGTCTCCGTGGCGCCAAGGCAGACTTCTCCGCGCTCGTGATGCGGGACGCCCTCGGCAAGAGCGATCTCACGCGCGCCAAGCAAGCGTGGGACTCGATGCTACCGGGGGAGCGCAGCTTGGAGTCCTTCGCGGCGCTGCGGCTCGGAGATCGCACGCTCGGAAACGAGCTGCTGGCGATGGCGAAGACGGCGCGCGATGCCCCCGCTTCGATCCCGTCGTTGCTCCGCGCGCTCGGTGACGACCCAACGAAAGACCTCGATCCACAAGCTGACGCTGTCGTCGCCAAAGATCGCCAAAAGCCCCTGATCGAAGGCGCGGCGACCGCTGTGCTCCTCCACACGGAGCGCTACGATCTCAATGGGGACGGTACGACGCATTTCGTGATGCTCGACGTGCGACGCGTGAGCGGCACGACCGACGTCGAGGAAAACGCGGCGGCTTCTCCGCCGGACCTCGACGGAAAGATCACGATGCGCATCTTGCGCCGACGCATCTACAAGAAGGACGGTCGTGTGCTCGAGCCGGAGCGCGCGCCGAACGCCGCGCAGGCACACGCGGACCTCGCGCAGCTCGAAGCAGGCGACGCCGTGATGGCAATCTACGAGGGCTGGGGCGTTCCCGGTGACACCGGCGACATCAGCATCGACACTCCGGATCTGTTGCCCGATCGCACGGCCGTGGTGCACGCGAGCATCGAGATCAACATGCCCGCCTCGTTGAAGGGTGCACTCTACAGCCATCCGATCCTCGGAAAGGCTAGCGACACGAACGCGAACGGGGTGCGCACGGTGAGGTGGTCGCTCGACAACCGCGGCACGCGTCGCCTCGAAGACGGCGTGCCGAAGATGGATCGCGACGTCGCCGTCAGCTTCTCCACGATGGATTGGGCGCGCGCGGCCGCAGGCATGCGCGAGACGCTGGCGAGCTTGGAGGAGCGCGAGCCTGAGGTCGTCGCCTTCGCGAAGGAGGCAGTGCTCGGAAAGACCGGAAAAGACGCCGTCGCAGCGGTCGTCGACAAAGTCGGCGAGACCGTGCGCGAGTCGAACGCTTCGTTGCTCTCGGACGTCTCGTTCGGCAGCGCGAGCGGCGCGCAGACGGTGACGGCGCGCACGATCATCACGGACCGCGAAGGCAGCCGCACGTGGCTCATCGTTCGCGCTCTCCGTGAGCTCGGCATCCCAACGGACGTGATCGTCGCGGAGAACGACCCGTTCAGCGCGACGCCGGATTTCCCGCCTCACCTCGGCCGCTTCGTGCATCCACTCGCAGTCGCGCATGTCGGTGGCAGCGCGCCGAACGCGTCGCAATATATGCCGGCCGAGGACATTTGGATCGACGCTGACGTGTCGGGTCCGCCGCTCCCGGCGGGTCGGACCTCACCCGAACTGCGCGGCAGAATGACGATCTCGCAGGACGGAAAGATCGCGCCGATGCCGGACTCTGGCGCAGACAAGACGAAGGACGAAGTCGATCTACGCTTGGTCGTCGACGCGAACGGCGACGCTAAGGGGAGCTTGACGATCTTGTTGCGCGGTCGAGAGGCGCAAGAGATCTCCGAGGCGCTCTTCCGCGTGGTCGGCATCGAGCGCGAGCGCGCGCTGCGAGGCATCGCGCTGGGCTGGGTCCCCGCGGCGAACGTGGATCAAGTCGCGCTGTCTTCGAGCGAGGGGAGCTGGCAGGTCGCGCTCCGCGCCGAGATCAGCGCGCCCGGCTTCGCACAACAAGACGGCAAGCAGTGGGTGCTACCGGGGATCGATCCGATCCACTTGGTGTACCCGCGCCCTGCGGTCTCCACGCTCGGCGCGAGCTACGCGTCTCAGGGCGGTCGACAAGAGGCGCTCGCGATCAGCCGTGCCATTCAGTATCACGTGCATCGGCGCATCGAGTTGCCCGCGGGCTCGACCGTTGCGCGTGCGCCTGGTCCGCTCGATC
>JANYHY010000146.1 GCA_025362165.1 Myxococcales bacterium
CCAAGGACGACGTCGCGCGCGTCGCCAAGACCTATCTGATCGCCACGAGGAGAACGACCGTGACGCTCACGCCTCCCGCAGAAGCTCCCGCGAACAAAGCGGTGGCCAAGTGAGCCGCGTCGGGATCGGCCTTGTTTTAGCCGCGTTCGTAGGTTGCGCCGAGCTGCCTCCGCTCAAGGTTCCTGGGCCCACGACCGCGCGCCCTCCCGCGACGACGATCACGTCCGCGGCGCAAGCGATCGCCACTCCACTCGTGTCCAGGCGCGACGCGACCTCCAAGGTGGTCTCGTTCCGCGTGGTCTTCTCCTCTGGGTCTTCTGACGATCCGGTGGGCAAGGAGGGCGCGACGAGTCTCGCCGCAGACCTCACGATCGACAGCGGCACCAAGGACCTCACCATCGGCGAGCTCACCAAGCGGCTCTACCCGTTCGCCGCATCGATTAGCGCGAACGTGGATCGCGACACGACCGTGTTCGAAGTAGAGGTCGCAGCTGACAGCGTGGCCGCGTTCTATCCGCTGTTCCGCGACGTGATGCTCACGCCTCGCATGGACGCGGAGTCGTTCGCGCGCGACAAGGCGCACGCGCTGTCTGCGCTCACGGACGATCTCCGCAGCTCCAACGACGAAGCGCTCGGTAAAGAAGCGCTCGCGGTGATGATCTACAAGGGTCACCCGTATGGGCACCCATCCGTCGGCACCGAAGCAGGTCTCTCGTCGTTGACGCTCACGGACGTGCAGGCGCAGAGAGCGCGTGTATTCTGCAAAGAACGCGCGACGCTCGGGTTGGCGGGAGGATTCCCCGAGGGCTTCGACAAGACCGTCGCCGCCGACATGGCGAAGCTGCCTGCGTGCGCGGGCTCGCGTGCGCCGCTGCCCGTCGTGAGCAGGTCGACCGGGCTGAAGGTCTTGCTCGTCGACAAGCCTAGCGCGGAGTCCACCGCGATCTCGATCGGCTTCCCTTATGACGTCACGCGCAGCGACGACGAGTACCCGGCGCTGTTCTTCTTCGCGAGCTACTTGGGCCTGCATCGCCAGTCGGCCGGCGTGCTCTATCAAGAGCTGCGAGAGTCGCGGGGCTTCAACTATGGCGACTACGCTTACTCCGAGTTCTTCACGCAGGACGGATGGGCGCGCTACCCTGCGGCGAACGTCGTGCGTCGGCAGCAGATGTTCTCCATCTGGCTTCGTCCGACCAAGAACGCGAATGGGCCGTTCGCGCTCAAAGGTGCGCTCTACTTTTATCGCAAGCTGTTGCAGGACGGCATCTCGGGCGCGGAGCTGGAGCGGTTTCGCGGCTTCACTTCGCGGTATTTCGCGCTCGAGCAGCAGACCGAGTCGCGACGGCTCGGCTACGCGATGGACGATCTGGCGTATGGATTGAAGGAGCCGTGGCTCGAGCGCATGCGAGCCGCGTGGCAGTCGATGACCGCGAGCCAGCTCAAGGACATCGTGTCGCGCAAGCTCACCGCGAGCGATCTGACGATCGTCATCGTGACCAACAACGCCGCTGCGCTGAAGAAGACGCTCGTCTCGGGCACCGCGACTCCGCCCACGTACGACTCCCCCAAGCCCGCGCGCGTGCTCAACGCCGACAAAGAGATCAGCAAGCTCTCGCTCGGCCTCAAAGACGAAGACGTGACGATCGTCCCCGTGGGCACCCTCTTCTGAGTGGATGTTGCGTGGAGTTGGCCGCCGCTCGCTTGGTTGACTAGGATCGGACCATGGCTCGTCGTGTGCTCGTCGTTTGCGCGTGGTTGGCGCTCGGCGCGCCTGCGTTTGCTGGGACCGAAGACGGCGGGCCGCCGACGCCTGCGCCGACGCCCACGCACACGGCCGCGTTGCCTCCGCCGCCAAAGCCGACCGCGACTCCGACTCCTTCTGCGACGCAGAGCCCGACACCGCCGCCGCCGACCCAGGCTCCGAAGAAGCCCGCCGTCGCCGCGAAGCCGCAGAAACCAGGGCCCGCGAAGCCTGCAGTGCACGCGGGGCAAGAGGACGAGAATGTTCGCCGCCAAGTCGCGGGAGCGCCAACGCAACAAGACGTCGCGCTTGGCGCGGAGAGTCCGGAGCTGCGCGCGTTGCACGAAGC
>JANYHY010000156.1 GCA_025362165.1 Myxococcales bacterium
GACCACCGCTGGAATACGTAGCGGCGGCGAGGAGCGTAGTGCCGTCAGTCGACAAAGCAACGGCAGCCGAGCCGCGTGCTCTCTCGGGCTCTACTGCGCTGACCCAGGTCGCGCCCGACGAGAGCGCGAGCTGCGACACCGAACCGTTGACTTGTCCACCACCACAATCGACCTTCTTCGAGCCGCCACCAAAAGAGACAGGCTCGGCGGCGAGAGGCAGGCCGCTCGACTGCACCATCGCCATCGCGCTCGTGTTTGACGGGAGTAAGAACTGGGCATCCACAACGCCTGGCAACACGACGCTCTGTAAGTGGCCCTTCAACGGACGCCATACGAGCATTCCCTTCGGCGTGCTCGGACCCGACGAGTTGTCGGTCAGGCCAATGTCCGACGGCACTGGGCACCAAGTGACGTTCTTCGACACCTGCTCGACTCCCGTGTAGCCATCCGCGAGATTGCCGACGAAGTCGGACGGAGGGTTCTTGAGGTGAATGCCGACGACGGTTCCATTGACGTTGTCAACCGTTCCGCCGATGGGGGTGAACGCGTTGACCCACATCGTTCCTTCGAGGCAACTGGTGCTCGCGCACACTGGGATCTTGGGGGCATTCGGTCCGGTCAACCAATAGTTGAGATCGGTCGCGTAGTCCCAATCATAGTCTCGCACGGACGAAGGTTTCTCATCGTAGGTCGTGGGATCGAGCGACGATGGGTCAAAGACGATCTTCTGACGCGCGATCGTGATGCGATGCCACGGCCGGAACGGGTCCATGTTCGTCTCGGAGTCAGCGGTCGGCCAAATCTTCAGTTGCCGATCTCCTAGGACGTGCGTGTCGGCGCAATTGACTGGCGGATTCGCGGTTGGAGCAGATTGGCAGAAACGGGCAAACGAGTCGTCGACCTGCACTGCAACCGGGACATTGAAACCAACATTCGAGTTGACGACGTCTTCCATGCGATGAGACGCGACCGTGTCCACATGGATCACGTTTGTGCCCCAGGTTCCGCAGCAAGCCTGGTAAGTGACGTTGAAATCGACCACTGGCACACAGCCGCCCGCGTTGATCCAGTCTTGAGTCGTCGCGGGGCACCACTGGCAGGTCGGGTCCTTTGCCTTGGTCGGGCAGCCCGCCGATCCGTTGGGAGTGAGCGCGCCGACCATGCTCGGATCAGGGCTCGGCACTGCGTCGCACACGTCTCCTAGATTGCTCTGCTTGTTTGCGGTCTCCACCAAGACGTTCGTGTCTTGCTGCCCATGATTCGAAACCATCGGACAGTTGTCGATCGGATCGCTGGTGTGCTTGGCGCAGTACTGGGAGCAGCTCGTGCTTACGGTCGGATCGCAGGTCCGTCGACGGCCTGCTTGTGTCGTTGAAGACAACGTTCGACGCACCAGACAGTGCCCCAGAACTTGACTGGCTCATCTCCTCATCGTGAACTGCGCATGCAGACAGGACCAGAACGACAAGTGCCTGACGACGAGCGTAGAGCGACATAGGTGCCTCCTGCAGAGATGAGATGAGTACGCTGCGCGCTGCTCGGCTGCGCGTCAACGCTCGCGAGCACAGCTGCCGTCGATTGGTGTGTCGGTATCGCCAGATGTGCGGAGCAAAGTCCGAGAAAAGTCAGTCGCCCTTCTTCATCGGCTCAGGCTTGGGTTTCGGCTTCTTCGCGGGCGCCTGATATGGCGCCCGACCGCCCTTCTGGCGCGCCAGATTTTGGTGAGTCACCCACATATTTTCGCGAGCGCGCTTGCCGTCATGTTTGGCTGCCATGCGCCTAGCTTACGAGCTAGCGCTGCAAACCCCAAACTATGAAGCGCTGGCCGCTCACCCCTGCAGAGTAGACGTTGGTGCCGTCCAGCTTCACGTCGCCTTGCACGCCGAGGCCGATGCGCAGACCGCCTGTCGAGGTGAAGCCGATGCCGCCTGCGCTGATCGCGGCGTTGGGATCGGCGGAGACCAAGCCCTTCGCCCACTGCGCCTTGCCCCCCGTGTCGAAGCTCGCGGCGTACATCGCCCATGGTCCTTGGTTGGTGATCTCTGCGGCGGGGCTGTCGATGGGTAGACCGTCGACTGACACGTTCACGGATCGATTGATGCCGCTGACGACCACATTGCAGCCGTTG
The DNA here is from genome assembly GCA_025362165.1 of Myxococcales bacterium. Classification (GTDB taxonomy): domain Bacteria; phylum Myxococcota_A; class Polyangia; order Polyangiales; family Polyangiaceae; genus JANYHY01. Next base: position 2,129 of record JANYHY010000156.1, read on the forward strand.
ACCTTCACGTTGGTGGCGCTCTCGTCGTTGGTGCCACCAAAAGATTTCGTGAACAACGCAGCTCCTGTCGACTTGTCGATCTTCGCGAGGAACACGTCCGTGCAAGGCGGCATCGTCCCGCTCGCGCACGTCTTGTTGCCGGTCGAGCTGTTGAGTGTGTTGCCCTTGATGTCCATCGCGCCGCGATAAGTGCCCGTGAAATAGCCGTTTCCATCACCGTCGAAGGCGACGTCGCTGGATGCAGCGCTCTGGTTGACAGACGTGTTCGGGTTGCCGAAGACCTGAGATCGCGAGAGCGTGCCCATCGGATCGATCCAGATCAGAGACGCGTTGGAGCTCGTGCCCACGCGCGGGACAGACGTCGAGCCCGCGGCGGTGTCCACGAACATGGGATTGTTGGAGTTGATAGTTCCGCCGACGAGCACGGTGCCCGCCGGATCGATCGCGACTCCACCCATCGCGTCATTGCCAGCGCCGCCGATGCGACGCATCCATTGAACTACCCCGCTGGGATCGAACACGATGACGGCCTGGTCGGAGGTCTGACCGTTGATGTCCGCGCCGGTCACCTTCAAGTTTGGCATGCCCGCGACGAACGCCGTCGCTCCGCCGAACTGACAGCCCACCACGATGCTCGTCGCGTTCGCGGCGACCGAGACGCACGCGGCGCCAGCCGTCGCTTGGAAGACCTTTCCCCAAACGAACAAACCCTTCGCGTCGAGCTTCACGATGAAGCCATTGGGTTGGTTGTTCACTGTCGTCAGCGCGTTCGCTACACCTGCTACCGAGACCGACGTGCTGCTCGTGCTGCCCACGACATAGACAGCGCCAGTAGGATCGGCGGCAACACCGTAGCTATAGTCGCCTGCACCGCCGGCGATCCCGATGGACCACATGAGCGCCCCTACGGTGTCCAGCTTCACGACAGCAGCGTCCCAACTACTGTTGCCGCCCAAAGGTAGTGGGCCATTTCCAAAATCTGGCGCCGTCCCTCCATACCAGGCGGTCGCGAGTGTGTTCCCATCCTTGTCTGCGCTGACGGTCGCCGTGCTCACGTACTGGGTGTTTGCGTTTGGCTTCGACGGAAAAGCCCACGCGAACTTCTGGCTCGCCGAGCATGGTGCGGACGCATCTCCGCTATCGACGCCAGGAGACGAATCGCCCCCCGAATCCGCGCCGGGTGAAGTGTCTGGCTTGTCTCCAGCGTCTAGCCCAGGGGGGGTAATGACGGCCGAATCGCCCACACACGCGACCATCCCAAAGCTGACGGTCCCGACGCACGAAAAGAGGAGGTTCCAAGATCGCATGAGACCAAGGTAGCTCGCGCCACGTGCGCCGAACCTGATGGTTTCATGATGGCCTCGTGATCAGCAGTCTAGTGCGGGGGGACCCCTCTAGTCTAGGGCCGGCTCGCTAGGAGGCGTCGATCTTGTGGTCTTTCGTCTCTCGAATGAACACCGAGCCGACGACGAGCGTGACGACGCACACGCCGATTGGGTAGATCAAGCCGGTATAGATGGCACCATCGCCGAACGTGTTCTTCGCCCAGGCGCTCGTGGTGACTGCGGTCGCGATCAGGGGCAAGAAACCGCCGAACCAGCCATTGCCCAAGTGATAGGGCAGTGACATCGAAGTGTAGCGAATCTTGGTCGGGAAGAGCTCCACCAAGAAGGCCGCGATCGGCCCGTAGACCATACACACATAGACCATTTGAATCGTGAGCAAGAGCACCATGGGCACCGGCTGGAGCGGCGCAGAGAAATGCTTCAACCCAATGAAGATTGGCAAGTATGTCAAGGCGCCTAGACCGCAGCCGGCGAGCATGATCTTCTTTCGCCCGACGCGATCACTCAATCGACCGAAATAGACAAATAGCGGAGTGGTCAGCGCGAGCGCGATGGACACCAATATATAAGCAGTCTTCCAGTCGAGCTTGAGCGCGGATTGGAGGAACGTCAGCGCGTAGAACTGGCCGGTATACCAAACGACGCCCTGCCCCGCTGTCGCGCCGAACAGGGCAATGAGCACATAGCGGAGGTTGACCGGGTTGGTGAAGCTCTCTTTGAGTGGGTTGGTCGACGCCTTGCCACTCGATTTCATCTTGGCAAAAAGCGGAGACTCGCGCATGCGAACTCTTATGTACAAAGAGAGCGCGAGCAGCACGAAAGACAGCAAAAATGGGACTCGCCAGCCCCACGATTTGAACGCCTCCTCGCCGAAGCCGATGCGCGTGGCGCCGATGACACCCATACTCACGAAGAAGCCTAGGGTCGCCGTGGTCTGGATGAAGCTCGTGTAGTAGCCGCGCTGCGCGTCGGGCACGTGCTCTGCGACATAGGTGGCCGCGCCGCCATACTCACCGCCGAGCGCCAAGCCTTGCACGAGACGCAAGACCACCAAGAGGATGGTCGCCGCGATTCCCCATGACGCATAACTCGGCAATAGACCGATGAGCGCGGTGCCGAGGCCCATCGTCGCCATCGTCACCATGAAGGTGTACTTGCGCCCGATGAGATCGCCCAAGTGACCGAACACGAGCGCGCCTAGCGGACGCACGCCGAAGCCCGCGCCGAACGTCGCTAGGCTCGCGAGCAATTGCGCGGTGTCATTTCCCTTTGGAAAGAAAAGTCCACCGAAGAACACCGCGAGGCTTCCGTAGAGATAAAAGTCGTACCACTCGAACAGCGTCCCGAGCGACGCGGCGAAGATGATGCGACCGAGCGCGGCCGGCTTGAGCGGTTCGTCTACTCGAGAGTCCATATTGAGAAGCGAACACTCGTATCACGTTTGATTGCGTCGGCACGGCCCTCGCAATGTGTTCGAACGAGGATGGGCTTGCGATGACTAACTTCACGAAGAGCCGGAAAACATGCCGCTTGGGTGGCTGGGGTGGTGGTCGCGTGTACCAGGGTGCTGGGCTCGCCGTCCTCTTGGCGGTGTCCTCCGGCTGCACTGAAGAGGTCGTCATCTTCGAGCCGGCCGCGAGCGACGCGGGCGACCCCAACGCAGATGCTGCGCCGCAACAGACAGTGGACTCGGGAGCCGCGGACACGAAGTCGCCGCCTCGCGCTGACTCGGCCGCCGCGCCTGACACTTCGCCCCCAGTAGATACAGCCGCCGAGCAGCTCTGCGTCGACACGATCAACAAGTACCGCGCAACTTTGAACCTACCTGCGCTGCAGCGGTGGAGCGCGAACGAGTCGTGCGCTGCGTCGCAAGGGCTCGCGGACTCGAAGTCAGGCACTCCGCACAGCGCGTTCGGCAAGTGTGGTGAGTGGGCACAGAACGAGTGCCCCGGTTGGCCTGGCCCAGGCAAGACCATGATCACTGGGTGTCTACAGATGATGTGGAACGAAGGCCCAGGTCAGGACTTCTCCAAGCACGGCCACTACATCAATATGTCGAGCACTCAATACACGACAGTCGCGTGCGGCTTCGCGACCGCCGCAGACGGCAGCATCTGGGCAGTCCAAGACTTCAAGTAGTGATTGTCATCACGGGGAGGCACGCGCCTCCCCGCCCCAAAAAAACGTGGTTTTTTGGGGTCCCCACCCTACGCGGCTCGCTCCCGCTCGATTTGGATCTGATTCAAACTTCGTTTTCATCAGCCTGTTAATTAACGTGCTGATTGCGATGGCCCGGACCAGTCAGTCCAGAACCACTCCTCATCACGGACGTCGACGTGAATCATCTTGGTGGTTGGGTAGGTACCGACACCTTTGATCCCGAGCGACTTGGCGACGTCTCGTAGCTTGCGGGTGCTCATGTTTGGGACGCGGATGTCGGCGGCTTGGCCACGTACATGATAGTTGCGATCGCCTCGCCAACTGGGGCGTCGAAACGCCGAGATGAGCTGGATGCGTCCGCCTGTGACTTGAGCGATGTCGCGCAATAGGATCACGAGGCGCCGATCCACCTTGCCCTCTTTGTCCGGGAAGATCGCGCGCATCACGTGTTGCGCGGCCGCGAACGACGCCTCATCTGGCTCGAACGAAGGCGCTGGGCAGTGCACGGTCACGGTCTCGCTGATGTTGATGGCCTCGATGGTGAACGTGTATTCGGGCGAGGGCGCAGGTGTGGTGGCGGGGTCCGCGCTGGAGATCACATCCACCGAGCGCGATTGCGTCGCGTCTGGTGTGGCCGCGTTGGCGTGCGCAGGCGGCCGCCCAGGCCAAGACCCGAACGAGACGAACGTCGCCCCGAAGAGTGCGACGAGCACGGACAAGGTCCGAAAACGCATCCGACTCGATCAAGTAGACGCGAGGTTGGTCCTCCGATCAACCCCCTCAAAAAGGCTCGAATCTCAGCTCCGGAACGCGCTTGAGCTCCACGGAGTCTGCCAAGCGTGCGCGCATGAATCCGGCCGCTCGATCCAGCGCGCTCTCGATCGAGGAGCTAGATGTGCATGTATAATACACTTTTGCGGCTCGGTAGTCGACGCTGAGCTTGACGTGAGTCACGCGTACGTTCGCGAGCGACGGATCACTCACTTCGTCTCGCAGGATCTCGTTGAGCTCCTCTTGGACGACGCGCTCGAGTCGTGCGTGGCGATAACCTGCACCCGGATCGCGGCCTCTCTTTTCCCGAATCATGAGAGACCAACGACGGTATCACGCGCATAGCCTGACACTCCAAGCCGACCCTTTCGGGTCGCTTGGACAAAACCTGAATCGCTCGTGCCTTTGGCACGATCCATTTGCCCCGGACACACTAGATTCCAGACAGATGCACCCGCCCACCTCTCCTCCCCGTCCTCTGCGCGCCTACGGCGACCGCGAAGGCGACGGTATGGTCCAGATGTCGTTCGTCCTGGAGTTGCCGCCGTCGCCGCGCGCGCGAGAGGCCGCGAAGCGCTTCGCCGAAGAGCACGGCCTCAAAGAGCCGACTGTGGCGACGATGGAAGAGTGCGCGCGGGGGTACTGCTTCTTCGTGGTCTATGGGCACTCCAAGCACTCGGTTGATGCATCAACCATTGACGTCCCCGAGGTGCGCACGAGTGCGCTCTCGCGCGAAGACATCGAGCATCGCATCAAGGCGCGGCTGGGCAGGCAGATCGTCGTCGTCGGCGCGTGCACGGGCTCGGACGCTCACACGGTCGGCATCGACGCGATCCTCAACTACAAGGGATACGCCGGCGACAAAGGTCTCGAGAGCTACAAAGGCTTCGACGCTCACAACCTCGGCGCGCAGGTAGAGAACGATCAGCTCGCGGCGCGCGCGCAGGCTCTGCACGCGGACGCGATCCTCATCAGCCAAGTCATCACCCAGCGAAACTGCCACAAGGAGAACGCCGCGGCGTTCGTCGAGCTCGTGACGCGCCAGGGCTGGCGCGACAAAGTGACCTTGTTGCTCGGCGGCCCGCGCATCGATCACAAGCTGGCGCTCGAGCTCGGATTCGACGCAGGTTTCGGCCCCGGAACCAAGCCCGGTGAGGTGGCCTCATTCATCGTGGATAAGCTCTGTGGAGAGCACGCTGACATCACTGTTTGAATGCAATCGCTCCTCTATCGTCTGAGTGGATTGGCTTCGCCAGTCTCACGAGAAGCCACGGCGGCCGGGAAGCCATCGGAGGAACTGTCAATGCGCGTCTTGTCCATACTCGTTTCGTTGCTCGTCGTTGGCTCTACCGCGTGCATTGTGGGCACCGGACCCAACTGCTCGGACATCGCAGTGCCCGGCGTCGCTGTCATCGTCAAAGACTCCATCAGCGGCGCGCGCATCTGCGACGCGACCGTGCAGCTCACCGATAGCGCGGGGAACAAGCAGCTGTTGACGGCGTCTGGATCTGCGGCGTCTTGCGAGTTCGACGGCGCGTTCGACATGCCAGGCACCTACTCGATCCTGATCGGCGCGACGGGCTACGCCGCGGACCTGCAGAACAACGTCATCGTCACGAAGGACACATGCCACGTGCGCACGACGATCGTGAACAGCAACGTCCACAAATAGGGATTAACACTACTGCCGCAGCTTCACGGCGACCGAGAATTCCACAGCCGGATCCAGCCAAAACACTGCTGCCGCAGTAAGCGAGTTTCCGTCGAAGAGGCCCAAAATCGCGACCTGCGGCAGTAGTGTTAACGGGGTGCGTGGCGCGAAGTGTACACTCCGCGCTCGTCATGGGGCAGATCAAGGTTGAGCAGTCGACGGAGCTCACGTCGTCACCATCGCGCGTCTGGCCGCTCATCATCGACACCGATCGCATGAACCGCCTCATGGGCATGGCGCCCGTGCACTACCGGCCGGTCCCCACGAGCACCACGAGCCCCGCGCGTTACATCGGGACGACGCGGATGGCCGGGATGAGCGTCGAGTACGAAGAGCAGCCATTCAAGTGGACGTTCGAGAAAGAGTTTCGAGTCCACCGCGTCTGCAGCAAGGGTCCGCTCAAATTCATCGCGATGCATTGGACGCTCGAGCCAGGTGATCCCGCGAAGGGCGGACACGCGGGCGGAACGAAGCTGACCGTGAGCTTCGAGTCGGAGGGGGCGAACCGGCTATGGCAACCCATCGCTTACGTCGGAGCTGTCGCGACCGTGCGACGCGTGCTCTCGCTCGGCAAAGAAATCGATGCGCACGTGCGCGATCACGCGCCGAGCCCATTCGTCAATCCGGTGGCGCCCTCCGATCCAGACGCGCTCTCTCGCGGCATCGCGCGCCTCAAGAAGCAGGCAGTTCGTCCGGAGCTCGTGGATCGACTTGGGAGCTTCGTGAGAGACGCGAGCGACGCAGACGTGCGCAGCATCCGCGCGTTCGATCTCGCCGATGAGTGGGGCGAGCCCCGGCGCGACACGCTCGCTGCGATGCTGCACGGTGTGCCCGCGGGACTCTTCGAGCTGCGCTGGTCGATCCTCTGCCCGAGCTGCCGCACCACGAGCTCCGAGCTTCAGTCACTCGATCAAGTCGGGCTCGAGGGTCACTGCCAACTCTGTGACATCTCCTTCGAGCTCGACCTCGATCAAGCGGTGGAGGCGACGTTCCACCCGCACCCCGACGTTCGCCAGATCGAGGACGCGATGTTTTGCATCGCCGGTCCTGCGCGCACGCCCCACGTGCTCAGCCAGAACACGATCGAAGCGAAATCGACCGCGGATCTCGAGGTCCCGAGCGCGCCCGGGCGCTATCGCGTCTTCTCGAGAGGCGGAGGTCGCGCGACCGTGGCGCTCGATCCGGCGGCACCTCTTTCCGTCGACGTGCGCGTGAACGGCGCGCGCTTGGAGCCCGCAGATCTCGTCGTCGCGCCGGCGGGGCACCTGCACGTCATCAACGAAGACGACGTAGGCACGCACGTGAAGGTCGAGCGCCTCGAGTACGCGAGCCGCGCGTCCACCGCTCACTTCGTCTCGACGATGGACGAGTTCCGCGGAGTGTTTGGCGCCGATCTGCTCAAGCGCAAGACGCCGCTCAAGGTCGCGCGCGTGTCTCTGCTCTTCAGCGATCTCACCGGCTCGACCGCGCTCTACGCGCTCGTCGGTGACGCCGCCGCTTTTCGCTTCGTGGACGATCACTTCGACGTGCTGCGCGAGGTCATCACCAAGTACGAGGGGAGCGTCGTCAAGACGATGGGCGACGCGATCATGGCTTCGTTCACCAGCGACGCCGCGTGTGTGCGCGCGTCACACGAATGCCTCGCCCGCTTCGAGGAGTTTCGAAGCAAGCACAAGCACGGTGACAAGACGCACATCAAGCTCGGCCTCTACTCTGGGCCTTGCTACGTCATCAGCGCCAACGCGACCACCGACTACTTCGGTCAGACCGTCAACGTCGCCTCACGTCTGCAGCACCTCGCCCAGAGCGGTGAAGTCGTGATGCTCGCCGAGGAAGCTGGACACCTCGACATGCAACGCGCGCGCGTGAGTGAACGCGAGACCGTGCGCGTGAAGGGCGTGGACCACGACCTCGAGGTCGTGCGGGTGACGATGATGTAGAAGGGGATGCCTCTTCACCGCACTCTGACCATGACCGCTCAGGGAACATGTCGACACTCGCGCTTCCACGCGAGCGTCCTCGCTCGCCGATGGAAGCATCACGGAGGTTGCTGACACTGAGCAAGTGGAGTTTGCGGACGTACAGTCGTTCGATGCTGGGCGCGCCGACGCACGTCTACCTGTGAGGTCCCGCCCAGGCCGTCGTGCGTCGTGCTGAACAGATTCACGGTTACAGTCGACTTGATTGGCATTGCCACCGTACGATGGACGAGTGCATCGCGATTCGACGACCAGCTTGCGTGCGCTTTGCTGCAGACTGCGCGAAAGTGCTGGTCTCGATCATGGCGATGTCGATGAGCTCTCGTTCGAAGAACTCGTCGTCGAGGTGGGTCGGCTCGAGGCGCTGCTGCGTTCGGCAGATGGGTTCGTGGAGGTGTCAGGGCTCAGCTTCGAAGAGCATTCCACACCAACCGAGGCTCCGCGCGACCAGGTGTTCCCACGCCGACCGGTGTTCGCAGCCGCAGCAATTGGGATGGTAGTCGCGACTCTCTTCTTCTTCTTCGAGCCGCGGCCCAACCAGCCCAACCAGGCAAACGAACAACTCAACAAGGACGTCCGCGCCGAGGTGATGGCAGTAGTGGATGAGCGCGTCGGCGCCATCAACGCCCACCACGGCGACCGTTGCACGGTGTATTTCCAGTTCATGCAAGAGGGGGAGTGTCGTGTGGAGATCACCTGCCCTGGTGTGGAGGTCCGCTCCTCAGTGCCATCGTGCGCACCTGGCGAGAAATGGGGCTTTCGTTGGCCGCACGTGGAGCTGCGCGGCGGTCGAATCGGCTTCGACGATTTCGACAGTCAGGGGCATTGGCGTGGTCGCGCCATCGCCCACCTAGACCTCTGGCGTACAGGCGAATAGGTAGGTACCGCGCAAGGTATGTCGGTGCGCTTGGGATCATGCGACTGAGGGTCGTGCGGGTGACGATGGTGTAGAATGAGGAGCGTGCGCCCCTATCCTCCGCTGATTTTCGCGCTCGGGTTGATCGTCGCGTCCTGTGGATCGAGGACTGCGCTCGACGACGGCGCGAGCGGCGGGCTCTGCGGCAACGGCGCGTTGGATCCTGGCGAGGCGTGCGACGATGGCAACCGGATCGACGGCGATGCTTGCCGCGCCAACTGTCAGAGAGCGCGCTGCGGCGACGGCGTGATCTGGGCTGGCGTCGAGACGTGCGATGACGGCAACAACGTGGACGGCGACGGCTGTCCCGCAAACTGCGGGCCCATCACGTGTGGCGACGGAGTCGTGCAGCCGCCGGAGCAGTGCGATGACGCCAACCGAGACGACACTGACGCGTGCCTCTCCAGCTGCGTGTTCGCGTTCTGCGGCGACGGCTTCGTGGAGACAGGCAAGGAGACCTGCGACGACGCGAACGCGATCAACACCGACGCGTGCGTCGCGTGCCAGCCAGCGCGCTGCGGTGATGGCTTCACATGGGCGGGCCATGAGGAGTGCGACGACGCCAACCAAGTCGACTCCGACTTCTGTCAGAACACCTGCAAGCTCCCCGTGTG
>JANYHY010000222.1 GCA_025362165.1 Myxococcales bacterium
CTCGCCCGGAGCCATCACTTGCGCGGACGAGACGTGGTGCATCGATTTGGGCGCGCGCCCGTTCACGCTCACGGTCCCCAAGTCGTCGAAGGTCGACGTCGCCATCGCCAAAGACGATCTCGAGTGGCTCGTCAAACCGTACGTGGACGTCGGCGACTATGGTGGCGCTGGACAGATGACGGCGCACGCGATCGCGCGCTGGGTGCAACGCTACGATCGCCCCTTGTCGATCATCGCGCTGCCAGGTGTTCCAGGACCCATCCCCGGTGGCGCTCGCTCCGCGGTGTTGTCTGTACTTCCGTGGGCGGTGCCGCTCGCGCTCGCGGTCTTCGCGCTCTGCATGCTCGCCGAGAGGCGCGCTCGAAAGCTGGCCCGTGCGTGAGCGCATCGCCAAGCGAATCTGGCTGATCGCGCCCGCGCTGATCGCCCTGCCCGCGCTCGTCCCTACGATCCTCTCCGCGTACAAAAGCACGTTCGCGACCTTCGGCCGCGATCAAGGGATCTATCAGTGGGTCGCGTGGGCCATCGCGCATGGTGAGCGCGCGTGGGTCGATTTTCGCGAGATCAACGGGCCCCTCATCTACTTCATCCACCTTGCGCTGATGCCGATCGCGCGCGGTGACGAGCACGTGTTTCGCGTGTTCGACGTCCTCTTGTTCGCGCTCGTCGGTGCGCTCGTGGGTGCAGCACTCCCAGGGCTCGGCGCGAGAAAGACCAGAGGTCACGAGCGCTGGCTCTGGCCACTCGCCGGCGCGGTGGTGCTTGTCGCGCAGTACCAGACGTACAGCTGGTGGGACTGCGCGCAGCGCGAGAGCTTCTACGCGATGTTCCAGCTCGCAGGTATTGCTTGCCAGCTCATCGCGCAGCACCGCGTCTCTCCGCGCTCGCGTGCAACCTCCGCGTGGCTGATTGTCGCCGGATCGCTGAGCGCGCTTCCGTGGTTCGGCAAGCCCACGATGATGGCGTTCACGGTCGCGCAGGTCGTCGTGCTCGCGCTCGATGGACACGGTTTGGGCAGTCGACGACAGCGCATCGGCAAGTTCCTGCTCGGCTGCGCGATCACCTCCGTGACGTTGACCGCGGCGTCGTTCGCGATCGGAGACCCGATCCGCTTCGTCTCGATGCTCGTCACTGATGTCCCTCGCGAGTACCGATTCATCTGGGCGAAATCGTTCCTCGAGCTCTATCGAGACTGGGGGAACCCACCGCGCCTGAACCTCGTGTTCGCTGGACTCTTCGCAGGTGGGATCGTCGCGTGGCTCTCTCCGCGGCGCGCGCTCGGGTTCATTGCGCTCTTGGCTTTCGGCGTGGGCACGTTCTTCTTGCAGCGAAAGGGCTTCCCCTATCACCTCCACCAGGCGAGCGCGGCGACGCACGTCGTGTTCGTGATGGGCGTGGTGGCGGCGGCGCGACGCGCGCGACGTCCTGCTTGGCTTGCGGTGTGCGTCCTGGGTGCGGCGCTCATCGGCTATCGGGTGTTCGACGACTCCATCTCGTCCAACGCGATGACGTTCCATTGGGACGACCTCGGCAGCACGCGCACCAAGCGCGAGTCAGACGCGTACCTCGCGGCGTTCGGCTGGGGCGATTTCTACGCGCGCGATCTGAGGCGCGCGGGCGCGTTCATCGCTGCGAACACAACCGCAGACGAGCGCGTGCAGCTCTACGGCATGGATCCCTACTTGCTCTACTTCGCGCAACGAAAGAGCGCTTCGCCCTTCATCTACGGGTTCGAGCTCAACCTCGACGCGGCGATGATCGGCGGCAACGGCGCGCGGCCCGATGCGCAAGACGTCGCGTGGCTTCGAACGACAGCCACCGAGCACGAGGACGAGCTGATGCGCGACGTGGAGGCGCGACCGCCCGGCGCCTTCGCGCTCATCGATCACATGCCGTTCATGTACGCCGACTCTTCGGAGCTCGATCTGCGCTTTCACTGTCCGCGCGTCTACGAGTTCATGACGACGCGCTACTCACGCGCTGCGCGCTTCGGGCACGTCGTCATTTGGCTTCCCAAGGAGCGCGTCGCTACTAGTGCACCGCCGCCTGCGCCGTGAGCGCATGAACGCGAGTTGCTCGAGCGCGATCACGAGCGCGACGAGCGCAAAGCCCCAGCGTGCGTAAGCGGCGATCTCGTCTTTGAGTCCGTCTTGGATGGGTTCGAGGAGCATCGGTAGCTTGGGAAAGAATGTGGGATCGATGTACGCGCGCACAGAGCGTGCGATGCCGTGGAGCACTGCGATCGAAGCCCCCGCGGGATCCTTCGCCTCGAAGTAAGGGAGCGCCAGCTCGACGAGCGCGGCCCTGAGGTGCTCGCCGCTCACTCCCGACGACGTCGGTGTCACGGCGCGGATTCCCCAAGGCCCCACGTCGATGACCCAAGTGTCCGGCTTGTCCGCCCGCTCCGGCTCGCTGAGGCGGCGGAGGCGTAGATCGACGTGCACGCCTTGTCGCGCCATCACGCCGAGTCCGTACTGGAGCTGTTGGCGAGCGCGGTAGTCGATCAGGCCGCCGTCATCGAGCGCCCAGCCATCTGGCTGAGGCTCGCTGCCGTAGTTCGAAGGCGTGCCGCCAGTGAGGTGCACGCGATAGATGACTTGTCGTGGGCCGTTGTTCCATGTGGAGACCGCTCCTGGAACCCAAAGATAGAACGGCGTGTGCACCCACGCGATCGGCTCGAGCTCGATCGCCGGGTTCTGCGCGAGCGCGAGATGCTGCACGTAGTTGTTGATGTCGGGGACCTGCATTCGATACGTGCCCGGGATGATCACGTAGTCGAGCTTCTGATCGCGGATCACCTCCCAAAGACGCCCTTGCGACATCCGCTCTGCGGTCTTGGCGTCGGACAGCCCGCCGACGTCGATGATGCGACGGTCCGAGCCGAACCCGCTCGCGCCGATGTCGAAGCTGCCGACGCGCGCGTTGATCGGGAGCGCGTTGATGAGCGCAGGGAGCTGCTCTTCGGTGTTGCGAACGTGGCAGGTCGCGCTCACCTCCAGGCGCCGCCACTCGTGAACTCCGGCGAGCACCAGGATCGCCCATGGAACAAGCGTGATCGCGACGCCGATGCCGAGCGACGTCTTCCGATCGCTCCACCACTCGAGGTGCTGCGTGAGGCGACCGAGCTTGGCGCCGATGTGGATCGCGCCAAGCGAGAGGGCCAGCATGAACGCGAGCGGGACCATCGGTTGATAGCGACCGCCGCTTCCGGGTGTCGGGAGCAGCGCCGCGTACACGGAGAAATGGAAGAGCGTCCACGCGAGCACGATCACGACGCGCGTCGCTCGACCGTGGATCGCACGCATCGCACCGTGCGCGCCGACGAGCGCACCCGCCCAGAGGATCAGCGGCGAGTCCGCGCCAAGCGTGTAAGCGCGCAAGCGATCGAGCCAGAACTCGATGAACATCCACACGACGTCGATCGGCGACTGCCCCGTGGCGTTCGCGAGCCAAAGCCAACGACGCCCTTTGAGCGTCGCGGGGACCGGCGTGCCGATGAGGACCATGTTGCTCGCGAGGTACAAGAGGACCATCACCGCGTACGGAGTGGCGAAGAGCAGCGTCTCCTTGCGGTTGCGCTTCAACAAGAAACTCAGCACGGCGAGCGCTCCGCCGAGTGGGATCGCGTCCGGCCTTGTGATGGCTAGCACCGCGGCGAGGACGCCCGCGATCGCTGCGCGCCGCGTGTTCGTGGGCCCGCTCAACGGGATGAAGGCGACCACCGCGAGTGAGAGCGTCGCGAAGAGCATCGCCTCCATGCCCGAGAACGCAAACCACAAGAAGTTGCCGCCGACCGCCGCGACCGTCGCCGCGAGCACCGCAACGACCCGTGGCGCGATCGGTCCGAAGGCATCGTTCTGCGCGCTGTCCTCCACGATCAAAAAGAGGAGCTGTCCTGCGGCGAGAGTGAGCGCGACATTGATGCCGAGGGTGAACCACACCGGCGACAGATGCAGGAATTTGAAATTGACCGCGAGCAGCGCGGCCCACACGTAGCTCGTCGCGGCGGCGCCGTGCTGCCCCGGCGCGTAGCCGAGGGTGCCGCTCGTGGCGAAGGTCCTCGCGACGACTTGATGGATCCACGCGTCGTCGACAGGGAAGCCGTTCAACACCGGCCAAGGACCTGCGAACATCCGGAGCGCGAGGAGCTGCGAGATGATGACCATCGCGCGCAGCGGTCCGCGAGCGGTGAAGGCGGCAATCAGCCTCGAGAGCAGACCGCTCATGGCTCCCACTCCGTCGGCGAGTCGACGCTCTGCCACGCCAGGTAGAGATCGTTGCGGAGCCAAACGCGCACTGTGCCGAACGCGTGCGCCATCTGATAGCCCTGCAGCAAGAGGGCGCCTGCGTCTTTGCATCGCGCGATGAAATCGCTCTCCGCGTCTGCCTTGAACGAAGGTGGCGCGTAGTCGAAGAACACGAACGCGGCGGGTGGCTTGTTCTTGAGCGCGACAAGGAGCTCTGCGCGGTTGCTCGCGAAGACCTGCCGAAGCCAGTCAGCGTCGCGCGGAGGTGGACCGGCCGCGAGGATCGAGTCGTCGCCGAGGTCCCACGCGTAGATGAAGGGTGAGGCGCTCAGCCGCTTGGACAAGAACAAAAGGTACGGATCCAAGCCGTAGATCTGCACGGTCGAATCCTCCGGCGTCGTCTTGCTCACGAACTTCGCCGCGCGCTGCGTGTCCCACGCGAAGTAGTTGCCGCCTTGGTAGTGCTCGTAGAACGCTCGCGGATGTGCTGGGTCTACCTCGCCGATCAGCGGCTGCTTTCGAAGCGCCCATGCGAACGCGAGATCGTCCACGCTCGCGTACATGACGACCGACGCGAGGAGCCCAAGCAGCACGCCTTCGCCGCGCCGACCGAGCGCGCGCCAACGTTGAGAGAGGTGCTGCAGCGCGGTCACCCACAAGAGGATCGTGCCGCCGACGACCGGGTAGAGGTGATAGCGGAACCCCTTCTGCTGTGCGAAATACGCGAGGAGCGCTCCGAACAGGAACGCGATGGGGGTCCAGAAGCGCGAGGGCACTGGACCACGCCACGCGAGCAACGCACCGATGACGAGCGTCGCACCCGCGAGGTTCAACTTCGGCCCGTTGCCGTAAGCCTCGTACGTGCCAACGAGCGTGTTGCGCATGATGTAGACGTAGAAGCGCGACGAGTCGAAGAGGATGAAGCGCACCCAACGACCGAGATCGCACCAGCGCGACGAGACGAGCGCGAACACGGCGAGCCCGGCCATGACTCCGGCGCTGTAGACGAGCATCGCGCGGAGGCGCTTGTACTTCGCGTCTCGATCGATCGCGATCGCGAGACAGAGGAGCACCGGAAAGAGCGCGCACGTTGGCTTGCCTAGGATGGGGATCCCGGCGAGCGCACCCGACACAACAAAGAGCCACCACCGCCCTCGCGAAGAGCGCGCGTGCGTCCCCTGCGCAGCGAGCTGCAGCGCGACGGAAGGCAGCAAGAAGAGGTTGTAGAAGCCCTCCCGCTGCGAGAGATCCCACCAAGTGAACGCGAGTCGGTGCGCAGAGAACAAGCACCACGACGCGAGCCCCCACGCGGCGCGGGTCCACCAACGCTCTGCCACGGATCGCTCGCGCATCGCCGCCATGTCGAAGCCCGGAGCCATCACTCCGACGAGCACATAGATGATGGAGCAAGTGATGGTGTCGAGGATGCGGAACGTGTGCTCGTCTGCGCCCCCAAGCCGGAGAAATAGCAAGTGCATCAAGTGCGGGAGCGGCCCGTTGACCTCGTGAAAATCGCGGTATGCGATCTGTCCCTTCGACAGCGCCCAGGCCGTGTACTGGAAGATCCCAGGATCGCGACCGAGCGCGGCGGCGTGCACGTGCCTTGTGCCGATCATCGCCGGGACGATCAGCGCGACGACGAACATGACCGCGACCCACCACGTCACGCTCCCGCGTAGGCGTTCGATCGTGCGAGCGAGCCGACGCATCAGCGCTTCTGAAGCACGGAGGTCAGATCCTCGCGGTGTTTCTCTTCGGCGAGGTGTAGCGCGATGTCGCGGCCCATGGGATCGGCCGTCGCTGCGGCCAAGATGTGGCGCACGCGTAGCGCGTCTCCCATGGTCGTCGCGACGACGAGCGGCGGTGGCGCGCGCGGCGTGAGGTTTGGCGGAACACCAATCTCGAAGAGGTACTGCGCGACGCGGTCGGACTCGTAGCGGATCGCCACGTCCGTCGCGTTCGCACCGTCAGGCGCCAGAGCGCCGAGGTCGACTCCCCTCGCCTTCAACGCTCGGATCACCTCCAGGTGATCGACGCTCGCGGCGGTGTGACCGACCGTGAACCCGCGGAGATCGCGCGCTTGCGGATCCGCGCCCGCGTCGAGCAACGCTTCGCAGTTTGCGACCGCGTGCAGAGGGTCTTGAGCGCGCGCGGCGAGGTGCAGCGCTGTCTCTCCCGCGCCCGTTCGATCGTCTCTGCGCGCGCCTCCGGACATGAGCACGTGGATCGTCTCTGGAGTGCCCCAATACGCGGCGGCGTGGACGGGCGTGTAGCCGAGCTCGCCGTTGATCGCGTTGGCATCGGCGCCCGCCTTCAACAGCTCCAAGACAGTGTCGGGAGAGCCTCGACGCGCGGCCAAGAAGAGCGCTGTCTCTTCAGCCGTGGTTCGCAGATCCACCTTCGCGCCATGTGCCAAGAGCACGTGCGCCACCTCCGAATCGCCGTTCATCGCAGCGACGTGAAGCGCCGTCGTGTTTGCTTCATCGACGCTGTTCGGATCGTCTCCGGCGGCGAGCAGCTGCTCCACCGAATCGCGTCCTTGCGTGGCGTACTCCACGAGCCTCGGCTTGCGAGAGCAGCCGAGCGCGACCAGGGCCGCGTAGACGAAGAAGAGAGTTTTGCCTCTTGTCACGGCTCGTCTCAGCGACCGATGCCCCAAATTTCGCCGGTCGCCCATGTCGCGTCGAGCAGCGCGAGCACGGCGTGCACGACCTCTTCGCTCGTGCCGAAGCGACCGAGAGGCGAGCGCGTCGCCAATCGATGAGTGCGCAACGGATCTGCGTCTGCCTCAGGATCCGCGACGATGCCGAGCGCGACCATGTTGACGCGCACATCCGGCGCGAGCTCCACGGCGAGCGCGCGCAGGCCTGTCGACAGCGCGCCCTTGGCCGTGATGTACGCCACGTGGTTGGTGTACGGCCGAGTGATCCCCGCGTCTCCAAGCGCGACGACCGCTCCCTGGCTCGCGGCGAGCTGCTCGGACAGCGCGTGAACGAGCAAGAGCGGCGCGATCGCGTGCACGGTGAGGGTGTGCTGCAAGTGCTCGCGCTTGAGCTCATCGAAGGGGGTCCGCGGGAACGGGCCGCACGCGAGCACGATGTCGTCGATGTGGAGGCGCTCGTGCCGGAGCTCGCCCGTGATCGTCTCCACCGCGTCTTCGCGCGTGAGGTCCGCGGTGACGAACGGCGGCGCGGAGACACCAACGGACTTGGCGATCTGCGCGGAGAGCGCTTCCAGCTTGTTCGGATCGCGGGCGGTGAGCACGACGTTGTCCTTGCGCGCAGCGAGCGCGTTCGCCAGCGCGACTCCAAGCCGCCCGGTCGCGCCCACGATGAGGATCGTCCTGCCCATGCCCGACGTCTTAGAACATGCCGTGCCAAGTCCAAAGCCCGAAAGGGCGACGGACTTGAGCCGCTTGACGTGAGAAGCGAGCCCGGAGGGCGAACGCAATCACGAACATCGGCGACGGTTCGGGGGTGAAAGTGTAGAGCGCGAGGGCGGGTAACGGCTATCCTGCGGCCCGTGGCAGACTCAACGGTTCGTGAGGCGCTGTTGCTACGTCAGGTCGCCCTGATGGGCATGGTCGCGCACGACGTGAAGAACCCGATCAGCGCGGCGCTCGCCAACCTCGCGTTCGTCGAGCAGGTCGGCGTACTCGACCCAGACGCACGCGAGGCGATCACGGAAGCTGTGGACGCAGTCCAGCGCATACGACAGCTCGTCGATGACCTCGTGGTGACGTCCAGGCACGAGGCGAACATGCTGAACCTCCAGCGCACCAACCAACCGCTCGATCCTTTGGTGAGCTCGGTTGTGTTGGGATTGTCGAAGGACGCCGAGCTGCGTCACATAGGATTGGCAGCGCAAGCGACCACCGCGACTGCGCGCATGGATGGCCTGCTCGTGCGGCGCGCGGTCGAGCTGCTCGTGGACTGCGCGTTGCGCTGGGGCAAGTCCGGAGGCCGCGTGACAGTCAGCGCAGCGACCATCGGCGAAGGCGCTGTCATTCGTGTCGAGCACAGCTCCTGCGTGCTCGGAGAGCAGGCTCGAGCGACAGCGTTCATCACGGACAACGAAGCGCCACCAGCCGCCATCGGCCTTTCCTTGTATTATGCACATTGTGTCGCGCGCGCTCACGGCGGCGCGGTCGTGCTGCAATCGCAGCCGGGGTTGTTCTCGTTGGAGCTCGGCGCTTAACGAAAGCGAGCTTCCAAGCGCGCTTCCATTCGGAGCCGCATGCTCTCGGGCATCTCCGTCATCTGCTTGTTCGCCATCCACCGCTCGACTTGCGCATCCAGGCCGGGTTGCGCGTCTTCCCGCGAGAAGTCCCAACTGTCGGTGAGCTTCGTCTCGTCCTTGGTCGCGCCTCCGCCGCACGCGATCGGCCACACGTGCGGCTCGTATTTGTACGGCGTATAGTCTGGCGTGCTCGTGAATAGATCGAACGGGAGCGCGGCGCGCGCGACGAGCGCGTTGGGGTAAGGCTTTCCGAAGAGGTGCGCGATCATCTTGTGGAGCGAGGCCGCGTCGATGTGCGTCTTGCTCACGTAGCCGCGCTTCACCCAAGGCGAGACGATCGTGAACGGCGTGCGGTGACTGTCCACGTGCTCTCCGCCTTGGGACGGATCGTCCTCCGTGATGAACACGACCGACGAGGCCCAGGTCGGCGAGTGCGACAGCGCGTCCAGGAACATGCCCGTCGCCTCGTCGTTGATCGCGCAGAACGTCTCGGGCGTCGGGTTCTTTGGCGAGACTCCGAACGTGTGATCGTTGGGTAGCGTCAGATAGGTGACGTTGCCAAGGTTGCAAAACACACGCAGTTCTCCGGCTAAATAACAGGCCTTTTCGAGATCGTTGAACCCGATGTTCTGAAACGGGCCGCCTGGGTATTTGGCGTCGAGGGGAGAGTGATCGGTCGGCGCGTGCGCGGGTGAGCCGTCGATCTCTCCGCGGATGTCATAAGGGACACCGTTGGCTCCGAGCCAGTCGAAGAGCGAGCCCTCTCGAGGTTGGCCCACGTCGATGACACCACCGCCTGGCACCGCGCGCGCGGAGTGACCGTCGCTCAATAGCCAGGTCCGCTCGTTGAAATCGTTCGAGCGCCCGTAGGTCGCCCAGACGTGGCCTTGCGTCGAGTAGATCGCGTCCGTGTAGTAGTTGTCGCTGAGCGCGAACTGCCTGGCTGCGCTGCGCAGGTTCTTCCAAATCTGGTCCATCGCGTTCGGCTTGAGCACGTATTTCGGCTCTCCGTTCACGTTGGGGAAGTCTCCGTAGATCCCATCGAACGCCTTGTTCTCGCGCACGACGACGAACACGTGCTGGATCACCGGAGAGGGACCCGCGGCGTTCGTCGGCGGCAACGGGAAGTCGTGAACTCCATTCGGGCACTGCACCGCCGGCGCTCCTGCGCGTGACGAGCTCGCGGCGCTGTCTGTGACGACGGAGTCTTCGAGGGCCAATTCGCCTGCCGACTCGAACGGCACGCGCTGGATGGATCCGCGCATGCGATCGGCGATGTCACTGTTGCCGAGTTCGAAGTAGAGCGGTCGCGCGCCAGTTCCACGGCCACGCATGTTGGCGACGACGACCGAGCCGTCCGCGAGCGTCGTCACCGCAGAAGGCCAGAACCCCGCCGGGATGCGCCCGAGCGGGTTCAGCGCAGGCGGACTCTTGGCGATGTCCACGTCGTACGCAGCGACCGAGTTGGTGCCTGCGAGCGTCACGTAGAGGCGGTGGCGCGCAGCGTCGTATGCGGCGGTCCCGGGCTCGGATCCATAGAGCACTGGCTTGCTGTCGAGCTCCACGTCCACCAACACGTCCACAGAGGCGCCGCTCGCGCGATCGATCAGCGTCAGAGTGTCGCCGAGATCTCCGCAGGCGATCATGTAGCGCGCGTCGATGAACGCGATCCCTTCCGGATCCTTTCCAGTCGGGAACGTGCGCTTGACCTTCGGCGCAGACGGCGTCGACAGATCCACCTCGAGGACCTTGGATTTCTCCCACATGCTCACGTAAGCGACGTCGCCCTTGGTGTCGCTTGGATCGATGTACACGCCGAACGTCTCGGCGCCTCCGAGCCCGACTCCGCCCAGTTGCTGGCCGAACGTCATCGATCCCGCAGCTGTGTCGTAGACGAGGAGCTGCGACTCGGTGACGCTGCTGACGACGAGCCGCTTGCCGTCGGGAGACGACGCGACGCCAGAGACGTACCAGTTCGAGGGCTTGCCGTTTCCGTCTTTGGTCGGTGGCAACTTGATCGAGCGCGCGTCGTCCAGCGCGAGAGCGCCGGTCGCGGTGTCGAGCTTGAGCGCTTGCACGACGCCATCGTCCGTCGCGACATAGACGAGGTCCGGCGCGATGAAAGCGATGCCCGAGTTCAGCGTCTTTGGCAGCGGAAAGAGCACGCGCGAGACCACCGGATCGCTCTTGCCGTCGATCCTTGATGCGTCAACGACCCTCACGACGTGCGGTCCGTAGCCCGTATCAACAGTGAGCACGAAGGTCGTCCCCGACACAGCGAGCACGTTGGTCGTGAGCCCGCCCGTCGCGTCCTTCTCGTCGAAGACCCAGCTCGCTCCCGCGGGTTTGATGATCCTGCCGTCAGGAAGGACCGTCGTGTCGCCGGTCGTGCCTGCGTAGGCGATGGCGTCACCGCTTGGTGCGGTCGAAGAGCACTGGCCTTGTGTCACCGCGGGGTATTGCCCATTCCAGGTTCCGCACGCCGGATCGTGCGGGATCGACGCCCAGCTCCCCATCGAAGGGCACTTGTACGGCGCGCTCGCCTCGAGACACGTCGTGTTGGGACAGTCGTACGCGCAAGAGTGTGGCGCGCGCTCGTAGTCGCTCGTGTCCGGCGGCGCGGGAGCCGGCGGCGCGACAGGGTCCGAGCCGCACGCGACCGCGACACACGCCAAGAGCAACGCACCAGAAATGACGATCCGTTTCACGTTGTGATCATCGCCTCGTCAGCGTGTGATCGCAATCGCAACCGCGCGCTTCCGTCACGCCGCTTTCACCGGATCTCTGCTAGCTTCTCTTCGATGCGTCCGCTGCAGAGATGGCTCGTCTTGGCGGTGATCGCGGGTGGCTCTGCCCTCGCCTGCACGTCCATCCTCGGCATCGACACGCTCACGAACGGTCCCGAGAAGCTCGACGCCACCAAGCAGGACATGACCGCGCCGGACACGACGCCGCCGCCTCCGACGTGCACGCCGTTTCATCCGCCTTCACCGCCAGACGCGGGAGGTGATGACAGCGGGTCCAGCTTCACTCTGGCCACGAACTCGGTCGTGCTCGCGATGGACCAACCGGACAAAGCGGACATCTATTACGACCTCGACGACGTGTGCACGTGCGACATCCCAGACGCGGAGTCCTGCACGCGTCCGCTGAGCGGAGGGCAGCCTGCGCCCGACACGTGCGACCTCTCGAACGGCCGGGATGGAACGGGCAATCGCACGCTCGCGCTGCTGACGGGAGTGCAGAGCATCAAAGAGTCCTCGCTCGAGGCGAACGTCACCGCCGGGCAGTATGGGCTCGTCATCTCCGTCCGCGGCTACAACGGCCTCCCGGATGATCCGCAAGTGCGCGTGGACGTCGCGCGCAGCTTCGGCACTGTCGAGGTCAACGGAGTCACCACAGCCCTCAAGAACGACGGCAACGACCAGTGGACCTACGAGCCCAAGACGGCGACCGACGACGGCAAACTAATCACGAGCGTCTACTTCGACGCGAACGCATACATCCGCAGCGGCGTACTGGTGGCGCACTTCCCCTTGTTGCTCGTCAACCTACAGCTCCTCGAGGACAAGTCGAACAACCACAACCAAATCAGCTTCCGCATGGTCGATGTGACGATCACTGCGACGGTGGAGGTCTCGGACGCTGGGCCTGGGCTCATGCTCGCCAATGGTCGCGGAGTGGGACGCGTGGGCGCCGCCGATCTGGTCAAGACCCTCTCTGTCTGGAACGACCCGCTCGACATGACTCAGGGCATCTGCCCTGGCAGCCCCATCTTCTCCACTCTCGTCGCCAAGGTCTGCGAACGCCTCGATCTGCGCAACAACGCGAGCGAAGACCGCAAGGGCCTCGGGTGCAACGCTGTGTCGTTCGGGATCGGCTTCACCGCAACGCCTGCGAAGATCGCCGGTCCGAAGCCATTCAAGTTCGCGAAGACGACGTGCTTCGATGGCGGCGCCGATCCCGCGGTCCCCGGCACGTTCGTTTGTCCGTAGCCTTGGGTTGCGACGTAGAGCGCTCGGCGATCAAAGCGGAATCGGTCGGGCAGAGGTGCGCGTGCGCGTGAGGGATTCGGAAGAAGTAAGAGGTAAGAAGTCGAACGTTCACTACGGACACTTGCACGTCGTGGCGGGTAGAGCCCCAGCGTCGGATTGCACGGTGGTGATGTCGCTCGCGGCGGTGGTGAACGCGAACGCGCCCGAGAGTGAGTTGCACTCGGCGGGGCTCTTGCGATCCTGACTCCGCTCGAGCAGCACGTCCGAGGTTCCACTGCAGAACGTGCTCACGAGCACCGTGCACGCCTGGCCTTTGTTGATCGAGCCAACTTGCGCGACGGCCTCGTTCGTGGCCCAGCGCGCGCCGAACACGCCGTTCTGGAGGGTCGGCGGTCCAGCGTCGGTCACCACGTCAGCGGTGAGGATGGCCGAATGCAACGACATCAACAGAGTGACCGGGAAATTCACGATCTGATTGGCCGGGACCCGCACGGCGAGATCGAGCGGAGCGTCGAAGAACGCGACGAGCTGACCGTTGGCGACCCACGCCTTGGCGGACGCCGGGGCGCCATCGACCGTCCCGCCGTCGACCGATTCTGACGACACCAGCCACGTGTTGCTCGCGGCCGGCGCAAGCGACGCGATCTGCAGCGTGACGCTCGGATCATCTGCCTGGCCGTTGTAATCGGAGAGGCGAAACCCGATGCTCCATACGCGAGCCGTGACGGCGGCTTGCAACGCGGACGAAATTTTGACGTTCGCGATGGGCGTCGTGAGCAGCTCGCGCCCTGCGTTGTCCTTGTCTCGCGGATAACCCGACGAAGG
>JANYHY010000236.1 GCA_025362165.1 Myxococcales bacterium
CGCCGAGCGTTCCCAGAACGCTCGGGGTCGGGTAGCAGCAGCTTCCCGTGTGGGACCCTACAAATCCATGCGTATCACCGGCGTTCCATGGCGTGCAAGGGAAAATTCGCGGGAATTTGCGGATAGGAACGCCGGGGACGCCTGAAATCAAGGCCCGCGCGTCGTCCGTCCGACGAAAAACCTCCATCTTCCGCGCGCCTACTTCTTTGGTCTCATGCTTTGAACGAAGGATGTCCTTCGATTCATCTTCACCGAGATTCCTCCATTGCGACCTCGCCTCGGACGCGTCGCGGCGACGCACAGGCGGTCAGTCTCCGCGCGCATGGCTCGGTCCTCCCTCGCCGTACGGTGGTCCCACCCCAGCAGGTGCAGCACGCCGTGCGCGAGCAACATCGTCACCTCCTCCATCAGCGCAGCGCCGCGCTCGCGGGCCTGGCGTGCGGCCGTGGGCACGCTGATGATCACGTCGCCCAAGAGCGACGCCGACAATTCGGAGAATTCACCCTCTGACATCGCGAATGCCAGCACGTCGGTAGGACGATCTATATCTCGATAGAGTTTGTTCAAATTATGTATTTGTTTATCGTCAGTTAGAACAATTGATAGCTCTGAAGAATTACGTTTGAGTTCGGTCATCATCACGCGTGCGCGGCGGACAACTTCCCGCTGCGCGACGCCTGGGAACGGACCGTTTTGCACGACCAATCGAACCGGCATGGCGGCCTCCAACGCCCGTGGTAATTGAGTCCTGCTAGCGACTCAACCCCATGCCCGTGAACGCTTGCGTCATCATCCCCGCGTATCAAGCCGAGGCCACGATCTCGGCCGTGGTCCAGGCGTGCGGTGCGGAAATGCCAGGCGCGCCAGTGTTCGTGATCGATGACGGATCCCGCGACGACACGGCGCCGTTGGCGCGCAAGGCCGGGGCGCGCGTGGTCAGTCTGCCGCACAACATGGGCAAGGGATGCGCGCTGCGTGCGGGCTTCGAACGCGCGTACGCGCTCGGGTTCGACGTGGCGGTCACGGTGGATGCGGACGCGCAGCACCCAGCGGAACAAGCCCGCCTCCTGCTCGATCACTTGCTCGATCACCCTGGGGACGCCGGTGCGTTGGTCCTCGGCGTGCGCGATCTCGAGCGCGACAACGCGCCCAAGAAGAACCGCATTTCGAACGGCATCTCGAACCTCTTCTTGTCCGGCTTCTCTGGCCGGCGCCTGCGCGATACGCAGTGCGGACTACGACGATACCCGATCAGTAAGGCCCTCTCGCTCGGCGGCTCGGCGCCGGGCTATGCGTTCGAGGCGGAGATCATTTTGCGCGCGCTCGCCGGCGGCGTGTCCGTGGTCGAGGTGCCCGTGCGCGTGCACTACCCACCGGAGCACCAGCGGGTCACGCATTTCGACTCGGTGAAGGATCCGGCGCGCATCGTCGTGGCGGTGGTTCGAACTCTGGTTGACGTACATCTCGTGCATCGCAAGAAGACTCTGCACGTCCAATGAAGAGCGTGCTGCGGAACCACAAAAAGAAGCTGATCGCGCTGGTATTGACGCCGCTCTGCGCGCTCGCCGCGCACCAGGTGATCGGCCTTGCCACCACGATGTCGCCCCCGATCGTGAGCCTGCAAGTGGGGCCGCCCGTCGTCGGCGACGAGCCCATCCGCCGCGTCGCCTACTCGTACACGCGTCTCTGGGGCGGCGTCCGTGAGGTCTACCTCGAGGGCTCGTCTGAGGAGCTCGGCGCGGCGCACTCGCGCTTGCTCTACGATCACATGGTCAAGAACGAGGGCGAGCTATGGGGGACGTTCGAGCACTTCGTCCCCGTCGGCGTCGCGCGCGCGTTCATCATGGACTCGAGCAGGATCCAGTATCGCCACGTGGACGACGGCATCCCCGCTGCACGCAAGCAAGAGCTCGCCGCTGAGGCTCTCGGTCTGTCGCCCGATCCGTTCGACGGCAAGATGGCGACCTACCAGCGCCTCGTGTTCTTGCACGCCGTCTACGACATCGCGCTGTCGTTCGAGCACTCGCCGCTGATCGGTTGCTCTGCCTTCGGGCTCGGCGCGTCCGTCACGGCAGACGGCCACGTGCTCGTCGGGCGCGCGTTCGACTTCGAGGCGGGCGACGTCTTCGACACGGACAAATCCGTCTTCTTCGTCCGTGAAAATGGGGCGATCCCGTACGCGAGCGTCGCGTGGCCGGGCATGACTGGCGTGCTGACCGGCATGAACCAAGAGGGCGTGATGATCCTCGTCAACGGCGGTCGCGCGCGCGATCCGCGAACCAAAGGCGTCCCCGTCGTGTTCTCCCTCCGCGAGGTGATGCAGCGCGCGCACGATACTGCCGAGGCTGTCGAGATCTTGAAGCACCAAGACGTGATGGTCTCGCACATCGTGTTCGTGGCGGACGCCAAGGGAAAATTCGCGATCGTCGAGCGCGCCGCTGGCGAGCAAGCCTTCGTGCGTGACACGTTCGCGGATCCCGATCGCGTCGCGGTCACCAATCACTTCGAAGGTCCGTTCGCTGATGACCCCAAGAACCAGGCAGTTCGAGCGGGAACCAGCACGCTCGCCCGACGAGACCGCCTGGACGAAATGCTCACGGCGCTGGCGCCAAAGACCGTAGACAGCAAGACTGCAGTGGCAATGCTCCGCGACCACCAATGCGCGAAGGGACAAACATGCGCGCTCGGCGATCGCCGGGAGATCGACGCGCTCATCGCCACGCACGGCGTCGTCGCGGACACGACTGATCGCGTGCTCTGGGTGAGCCGAGGTCCGCATTTGTCTGGTGCGTTCGTCCGCTTCGATCTGAAAAAGATCTTCGCGCCTGGACACGACCCGAGCACCGACGGCGAGGCCGAGCTCATCGCCGAAGATCCGATCCTGCAGGACGGACGCTATGCCGACGGACGCAAGCGAGCTGGCGGGCCGAAAGCCGGAGGCGACGGTCGATGAAACTCTCTCGCAGAGCCGCGCTAGTCGGTGCGCTCGCGGCGATCGCGTCGCCGAAGTTAGCGGCGGCGGACACGATCGACGATCGGCTGACCGCGATCGCAAACGCGCGCAGCAAGCTCAAGACGCTGAGCGGCCCGTTCGCGCAGTCGCGGACCATCGGCTTGCTCGCGACCAAAGTGATCTCGACAGGCAAGCTCACGCTCGTGCGCCCCGATCGCCTCCGCTGGGACGTGAACGAGGAGCAGGTCTCCTATTGGATCGCACCGGAGGGCCTCGCATACAAAGGCCAACAAGGACACGGCCGCCTCGCGGCCACTCAGAAGATGTCCAAAGACCTCGACGAGCTACGCGCTTGGCTCAGCGGAGACCCCCGCACCTTGCGAGATCGCTACGACATCACAGAGGTCCCAAGCGACGGCGGCCCAGGAGTCGTGCTCGAAGCAACCCCAAAATCAGGCCAAACAACACACTTCGCACGCGTGACCCTCACACTAGACGCAGACCTCGTAAGACCCCGCAAAGTCGTCCTCGTAGAGGGCGCCCGCGACAAAACAGACATCGTCTTCGGCGAGCTAACCAAAGACGCCGCAATCGATCCAAGCGTCATGCGCCTACCCGACTAACCCCCTCCTCCCCAT
The DNA here is from genome assembly GCA_025362165.1 of Myxococcales bacterium. Classification (GTDB taxonomy): domain Bacteria; phylum Myxococcota_A; class Polyangia; order Polyangiales; family Polyangiaceae; genus JANYHY01. The sequence continues at coordinate 3,592 of JANYHY010000236.1, forward strand.
CTCCCCCAAAGCCACCTGCGGCCGCAACGACCGGCGAGCGCGCGGTGCTTTTTCTGGCGCCCGCCGACCATGTCGCACGTGCCCTCCCCC
>JANYHY010000240.1 GCA_025362165.1 Myxococcales bacterium
TGGTTCGGATCGCTCTTCAAATCAAATTGCGCGCAAGCGCCTGCGTCGCGCGGGATGCCTTCGTCAATCCCCAAGATCGTCGCGCAACCCACCAGGGCCACCAAACCGACGCCGATCGCGACACTCCCGCGCATACGGGCACACTATCACGCGTCCCTTCTTACGAGGTAGCCACGAGGTAGCGCGTGAGCGGGTTGTCTCTCCGCCAGATCACCCAATCCATGAAGTAGTGATGGAGATTCACGAACGCGTATAGCGCAGCGAAATATGGAGTCGGCCCCAAGTCGGTTTGGAGCGCCGCCGACTTGTGCGGCACGAAGAGATCGTCGAGCGCCAAGGGGCCGATATGAAAGAGGACGAGCCCGAGCCCGAGCGCGCTCATGGCGAGCACGCCAACGCGCACGGCCGCGCTCATCTCGAAGTGCGGCGGACCTTCGCGCTCCTTGCCCTCGTTGCGCGAGATGAGCCAAACGAAATAAAGATATTGAATCGAGTGCAACGCGGGGAGCGCATAAACGACGATCGGGTTCGCGCTCGAGTAGATCGACCACACCCACACGCTGCAGAGCATCGCCATGAGCGGCGTGAGGATGGGCAATCGCCCCTCGCGCACTCGCTTTCGAACGAGCACGATCACGAGCGGCACGACCGACGCGAAGAACGCGAGCTGCGTAATCGCGAGTAGTCCGTGCGGGTGCGTGAGGGTCCGATAGACGACGCCTTTCTCCTCTACCTCACGGCCAGGGTCGAATGGGCTCGCCCAGGCGTACGCCCAACCAAGCAGACAGTGCGCGAGCACGGTTCGCCGCTCCATGGGTGAGAAGCGCACGCCGCGCCGCGCGGCCAACGTGATCATCACCCCGAAACCTTGTTTGACGTAGTGCCAACCCACGAGCACGAACATGAGCTGAATGAGCAGACCGAGCGCCGGCGCAGACTTGGTCGCCAACGCGAACACCCCCCAACACAAAAGCGCGATTGGCGCGATCACGCCTGAAATCCAGTATCTCACGCGCTGCCAGGGCGTGAAGGCGTCTCCGAACGCGCGCCGCTTGAACTCTCTATAGAATAAAAAATACGTGACCGCGAAGTGTGGGTCGTTGATGACGAATGCCAAGTAGAAGAACGAGAACCCCCACGCGTATTGCGTAGTCTCGAAGCCGTACGCCGAGCGCATCTCCCAAGCGATCAAGAACAGGAATGGAGTGAGCCCCCCGACCGCGAGGAACTCGCCGACGCGAGCGCGCCACGGCGACTGCGAGAGCGTTCCCGCTGGGGCTGAGACGGCGACCACGCAGAGAGCTTAGAATAGCTCGCGTGGATGCGCAGACTCTTGATTAGGCGCGCGGGCCCTGACGCTTGGACCGCGCGTGGTGCGCGACGATCGGTGAATACTCGGGATGATCGAGGATCGATTGGGGCCAATCGGTGATGTGCTGGCCCCAAGTCATCAAGGCGTCGTACGCCGTCTCCACCTCAGCGTAAGCCTCCGCCTCTAGATCAGCCGCAAGCAATACGTCCACCAACGCTCCTCGAACGGTGGTGCTGTCCAAGATGTCGAGCTCCGCGGAGTCTGCGACCGCCTTCGAGCGTCGTACGAGCGCGATCGCTTCTTGTGTGTCACCCCGGGCGAGCGCGACTCGCGCGCGTACGCAGAGGCCTACTGCCACTGCATCCAGCAGCACGCCACCCCCTTCCGCGAGCGTGGCGTACCCGTCGGCGTCCTCCATCGCGCCTTGCGCGAAGCACACGCGAGCGAGCTGCGCCTGGATCGAGGCGCGGATTCTCACGTCTTGCAGGCCATGCGAGAGCGCCTCGTCGAAGAAGGCGCGCGACTCTGCGAGCCGCCCTCTCAAGAACGCGATCACCGCGCGTCCGCGGACCGCGGAGTTGAACATGTGCGGCAGCGAGAGCGCCTTGGCGGACGCTGCGACTCGGTTCATGTCGCGCTCTCCGGCGTCGAGCTTGCACGCGAGGATGCGCCCATAGCCGAGGTTGTTGCGGAAGTAGATCGAGCCGCGCTCGTCGCCGAGAGCCTCCAGCTCTCCCACGACGGCGTCGAGGCGAACGAAGTCCTCGTCCGCGATGCCCACTACGCTCCGCGTGTAACGGATGTAGAGCGCGTGCTCCACGCGCGCGCGCACCCATGGACTCATCGATCGAGACGCGTCGCGATAAGACTCGAGACGCGCGATGAGCTCGTCATTTGGCTGATTCGCGGACGTCGCAGCGAACGCGAGGTGTGCGAGCGCGGCGAGCAGATCGGGAGAGATCTCGCCGTGCGTGATGGCCAACATGCGCTCTCTCAACCGCGTGTGCGTCTCGTAACGACCCGTCCTTGTCGCGTGGACTCCCGCGATCGACACGGCGCGACACCACTCCGGTGAGCCTTCCAAGAAGCTCGCGACGGCGAGCTCCGCCGGATCATTGCCGCGCTGGCCTTGCCACATCGCCATCTCCGCGACGACGACCATCGCGCGACCGAGCTCGACGCCGGTCGCGCCGAGTCCACGCGCTTGCTCGGCGCGCGTCGCTGCGGCGTTCCAGTCACCCGCCTCTAGGGCTTGCTCGGCGAGGCGTACGACGTGAGGGATCGCCGGCGCGGCGTTCGCGCTCCGCTCGTAGTGCTCCACCAACACGCGGTGATCATGCTCGCCATGCTGCTCGAGCCACTGCGCGGCGAGACCGTGACCGAGCTTGCGATCGTCGTCCGTCAGCGTCGCGTAGGCGGCCTCTCGGACGAGCGAGTGGCGGAAGATGAGCTGCGGTTCGTTGGTGAAGCGCGCCTCCGATGTCGTGTTGACGAGCTCGTCCGCGGTGAGCGCGGAGAGGTGCGCGCTGATCTCGTCGCTCGTCATTCCCGTGAGCAGCGCGAGCGCCGACGGCCAGAACGCTTGTCCGAGGATGCTAGCCGCGCGCAGCAATCGCCGACGCTCGGGCGTGAGGCGCTCGAGCCGCGACTCACTCATGGCCAACACGGTATTCGGCAGCTCGTCACGGGAGCCCGCCGCGGTCACGCGCAGCAGCTCCTCCAGATAAAACGCGTTACCGGCCGCGGTGTCGACGACGCGCTCGATCACTTCTTCTGAAACGTCAGCGCCGAGCACCGCGCGGGCAAGCTGGCGCGCAGGGCGTTTGCCGAGCGGTCCGAGGCGTAGCTCGGAGGTCGTGCGCTCGCTCCACAATCCTGGGAGCGCGGTGTGCACCTCCGGGCGCGCGAACGCGACCACCGCGAGGGTCGCTAGCAGGTCGGGATCCAGCAGCGCGTCGATCAACCCGACGCTCGGCTGATCGCCCCAGTGTAGATCTTCTATCGCGACGAGGATCGGTCGGAGCTTGCTCTCCGCGACGGCCCACGCGACGAACGCGGCGCGCACGCGATCACGCATTAGTCGTGCGTCGCGGCGTGCGAGGTCCACTTCGGGTCCTTGATCTTCGAAGGCGGCGCAGCCCAGCATCTCGCAGAGGAAGCGGGAGGTAAGGGCGGGGAGGCCCAAAACGCCGATGCGCTCTGTGATCTTGCGCCTTCGCGCGTCGTCGCTCTCCGACGGCGACAAGCCGATCGCGGACACGATGATCTGCGAGGCGAGGTTATAGGGCGAGCCGTAACCCATCACGTCGCCGCGAGCGAGCCACACCTCGCACGACGGGTGCTCACTCTCCACGCGTTGGAGCAGCTCGTAGCGAAGTCGTGACTTGCCGTAGCCCGCGTGGCTGGTCACCAGCATCGCGCCCGCGCCGTCGCTGAAGGCTCGACTCACGAAGCTCGCGAGCGAGAGGAGCTCGTGGTCGCGACCCACGCACGGAGTCACCTTTCCCAACAGCTTGCGCGCGGCGAGCTGGGGTGGAAGCTCGCGCGAGAGCAGGCCTGCCTCGCTGACGTCGAAGCGACGCTCCAGCAGCTCGCGCGTGGCCGCATCGACCCACACACCCGGCTCACCCGGACTCGACAGCGCGGCGGCGGCCTCGATCACCTCGCCGACCGGCGATCGTTGCGTGAGCTCCGCGCGACCCGTCGCGAAGCCGATCCGCGCCTTGCCGAACGCGTGTCGCAAGCCGAGAGCGCAGCGCGCAGCGCGGATCCCATGCTCCGCTGCTTGATCCGTCAACAGTCCGATGACCGTCCCGTTGAGCAAGCGCTCGACGCGCGCGCCGTGCTGGGCGAACACGTGCATTGCGTCGACAGCGATCGAGCTCGTCTCATCGCCATTCACGTCTGGGCTCGGCGGAGCCTCTGAAGGCGGTACGACGATCACACTGACGAAGCGCCGCTCGGAGGTCGTGAGCGCCGCCTCGGAGGGGACATCCGGCTCCGCACGGCTGGTCTTCTGCAAAATGTCCGCGACCATGTCTCCGTCGCGCGGCCGGTGCTCTACGTCGCTCGCCATCAACCTGGCGATCACAGCGTCGAGCCAGCGCGGGATGCTCGGTTCGAGATCTCGCGCGCGCGGTGTCGGCTCGAGCAAGAGCTTCGCGAGCACGGCCATCACGCCGTCGCCGCTGAACGCCGGCTTGCCGGTGAGGCATCTGAAGAGCACGCAGCCAAGCGCGAATACGTCGACCCGCGCGTCGAGGTCGCGCTGACCGCGGGCCTGCTCTGGCGCCATGTACGCGGGCGTGCCGATCAAGGTCCCAGAGCGCGTGAGCTCCGCCAGCTGCTGACCCGGTCGGCGCGCGAGGCCGAAGTCCACCACGATCGCGCTGTCGAAGTCCTCGCTCGGGAGCATCACGTTGCCTGGCTTCACGTCGCGGTGCACGACACCAGCGCGGTGCGCGGCTCCGAGCGCGCGAGCGATCCGAACGCCCAACGCGAGCGTGCGCTCCACGCTGAGCGGCCCGCCTCGCAAGACGTCATTGAGCGTCTTGCCTTCGACCCAGTCCATCGCGAGGAATGCCGTGCCGTCTTCACGCAGTCCGTGTGCGACGTACCGAACCACCCCTGGATGATCGATGCGCCCGAGGGCCGCGGCCTCCTCCAAGAAGCGCCCCGAGTGCTCGTGGCTGCTCGCGATCTTCAGGGCTACGGTGACGCCGGTCAGTCGGTCCTTCGCGCGAAACACTTGGCCCATCGCGCCGGAGCCAACGAGCTCAGCCGCTTCGAAGCGACCTGTGTCGTTGCTGATGTCGCCGAGGGCCCCCATTTCACGAGTATCTCAGACCGTCGCGCACGTGACAATCGCGCGTCAGTCGTCTTTCAGTCGTCTTTCAGTCGTCTGGCGCGGTGAAGGTGGGCAGTCCGTCGCTGAGCGTGAGCGAGAGTCGACAAGTCGGCGTCCCGAGATACCCGCCGATCGTGCGATCGCGCACGAAGCCTACGAGGTCTTCCTTGCTGTGACCCTGCGGTCGATCGATCCAGTCGCCTGCTCTGAGCGACAGCGCTCCAGTGGACGAGTCGAACGTGCCGCTCACGTCGTAGGATCCGGAGTCGCCGTTCGCCTGATCGCGGAACAGCAGCGCGCCGTCGATCTTCGCGCCTTCGACGCCCTCGATGTGGACGATGACGAGCGACTGCGCGTGGCCGCATGCGTAGCTCCCCGACCAATCTTGCCCCACCGAGAAGGTGCTGACCGCCGCAGGCACGACCGCCGTGGACGCAGGCAGCGTGACGGTCTGTGTCGCCAAATCAGCCGCGAGCGGCGCGACACGCGGCGTGCACGCGATCACGAGTATGAGCAAGCACCGCACATGTAGACGATACGGGCAGCCGGACGCCGTTGCCACAAGACCTAGAACACGCTCTCATCGCATCGTGCGCAAGATCGCGAGTGCCCTTGTCATCGCCAGCATCGCGGCGTGCTCCCTCCAGGAGGGTGGAGTCATCGTCGCGGTGGGCATCGACTCGAGCGTGGCCGACGCGTACGTGTCTCCCTACGACGCCGCGTTCAACAACGACGCCGGAACGATCGCCGACGGATCGGGGCCGAAAGAAGCCGCCGCGGATACCGGGGCCTCATGCCCGACGAATCTCCCCGGACCGCCAATGGTGTTGGTCGGAAACACTTGCGTGGACTCCACCGAGGTCTCGAACAAGCAATACGATCAGTATCGCAAGTCGTACGACGCGGGCTCGGGCTCGGGCGACTGCTCTTGGATCGGACCCGTCCCGTCGGGCACGACTGGCACAGACGACAAGCCCGTCGTCTACGTTCACTGGTGCGACGCATCTCTGTTTTGCAAGTGGGCTGGCAAGCACCTTTGCGGCGCGCGCGGCGGCGGCGGGAGCATCGGTACGAGCGACGTGACCAACGCGGCAGTGAGCGAGTGGTTCAACGCGTGCAGCTCCAACTCGAAGAACGCCTACCCTTATGGCGCTCAATACGTGAAGACGAACTGCAACACCGAGTTCCAAAAGGGCGGAACCGTGTCGGTGGGGAGCATCCCGACCTGCGTGGGGCCCAAAGGTGTCTACGATCTCAGCGGGAACGTGCGCGAGTGGATCGACTCGTGCGAGGGCTCGGGTCAATACGCTAGTTGCCAATTCATGAATGGTGATTTCTATACCGGTCAGCCGGAGGCGCAGTGCACGCACTCCGACAAGGCCAATCGAAACGCGACCTATCAGGCCACTGTCGGCTTTCGGTGTTGCTACTAAATGGCAAAGCGCGATTCGGGATCTCGGAGTGCTCGACCCTGGACCTCCGACCCTCTTCCGAAATCCCTCTTCCCCGCACGCGCACCTCTACTTGACCCCAACCGATTGCCGTCCTGATCGCGAGTAGGCGTGGTCGGGTCGGTCAAGCCCTGACGCGCACGCCCTGCGCCAGCGCGGCCAACCAACTAGCGAGCTGCGAACGCTATCGGTTTGCGCTGTCACAGGTCCTGCGCTTGGACGGGCATGACCAACCCGACCACACCTACTCGCTCGCGTCTTCCTCATCACAATTTGATCGCCTACCACGTCGCGGTCGAACTCTTGATCGCTGTGAAGGACTCTAAAATAAGGGACAGCAAGCTACGCGACGAAGCCACACGCGCCGCCAAGAGTGCGTGCCTCAACATCGCAGAAGGCGCCGGCCGCGTGACTCGCCCCGACAAGGCGCGAGCATTCGCGATCGCACGAGGCGAGGCGGTCGAGGCCGTTGCCGCAGTCGAGATCGCAACGGCCCGGGGCGACGCGGATCCGAATGACATGCGACGATGCATCTCGATCGCCGAGCGGTTGGTCGCGCTGCTGACCGGACTCATCCGGTGAGCGGTCACGTTCACGCAGAGGTGCGCGAAGGAGGTAAGATCTGCGAAGCAGGTGAGAGGGCGAATGTTGGAGGTTCAGGGCTTCCCGAATCGCGCGCGGCTCTTTTTGCGATTGGCTTCCAGGCGAGAGCGCCGCCCTCGGATGATCAAAGCGGTCGCCACGATGAGCACGACGCTGGCAGCGATGGCGAGCCACGTCGTGGCTGGGACATGCTTGAGCGACTCGAAGAGCCTGGAACCGAAATAGCTCATCAGCCATAGTGGCAATAGGTAGCCCGCGAACGAGCCCCAGAAGTGCGTCCAGAAGCGCACCTTGGAGATGCCGAAGAAAGCGTGGAGCAGCGGCGGCATCCAGAAGATGAGTCGCAGCGTGAACACCGTCGCGAGCGCGCGCCTCGCGAGCGCCTCGTCGTAGCGGCGGAAGCGCTCGGGGACTCTCTTGCTGATCCAGTCGCGCGCAATCCAGCGGGCGAACGTGAAGCCGATCACGCTCGCCGCCATCGTCCCCGTCATCGAGAGAGCGAACGCGATGGGCCACGGCCACAGCAGCGCCGCCGCGACGACGAAGGCGGTGCCGGGAATTCCGAACGGCTGCAGGAACGCATAGCAGACGACGAACGCGACATAGCCCCACGGACCGAGCGCCACGATCGACTCAGCGAGCCGACCTGGATCCTCGAGTCGCTCGAAGACGCCGAATCGCTGCGCGACCACGAGCATCGTGATGACAGCGATCACCGCCGCGATCTTCGCGTTGCGAGCAGCCACAGCGCGTTCTTAGCACTGTTGCCGCAAGTCGCTGGGGCGCCGCTCGCGAGTCTCTTTCAATTCGCTGACGGCGCGGCGATCTAGTCCAGCGCCGAAGAAACCGGCAACGCTGTGCTCGAGAGAGCCAGGCTTTGCGGTGTCGGGGTTACCACTTTTGTCGAAGCCCATTTGAACGACGGGCCGCAGGCGCACCACCGTATCGAGGCCAAGACCATCGGAGCGGCGAGCAGACGCATGCGCCCCTTGCACTTGGGGCACTGCAACACATCGAACCGCCCATGCCAAAGTCGAAGCCCAAAGGGCGAGACGTTGGCAGAAGGACCTGAGAACTGAGCCCGAAGGGCGAAGGCAATCACGAACCCGAAGGTCCTGCGCAGGAGCTCCGCCCATGATTCACTGGCTCATCACCGGGAATGCGATCGGCACGGTAGGAGGCTACCTGTTGGAGCGGTTCTGGCGTCGTGAGTTCGAACTGCGAATCACGCTCGATGCTGAGAAGGCCAAGACAGACGCGCCGTTGCAAAACATTCTTCCGCATCCGATTGCTGAGCGTCTCAAGGCCGGCCCAGCGCTGATTGCCTGCACGGGATCTCAGACGCAGCTGTGTGAGGGCAACGGCGACTGCTCGCCCCTTAGTTGCCTTGGCGCCATGACACCACTGTTTGGTTACGGCCTCGCGGTCTGTCGCTGACCCGGATACCTCATGAGAGCCTTCTAGAGCCGCCGCCTCTCCAAGCTGCACGGTACGATGAGCGCCATGCGCGGTCTCTTGGTTGTCTTCGTCATTCTTGCGTGCTGTTCGCGCAAGAGCGTGCCATCGGATGCAGACGCGAGCGCTGCGCCTGCGACCTCTGCGTCGATCCGAGCAAGACCCTACGACTTGCATGTCCCCAGCAACTAAGCCACTTCATCGTTGGAGCATAGCCGACGTCGAGAGGCGCGTCGTGAGCTCCGCGCTGCGCGTAAGTAAATCATGTGCGTTTCGAGGGCGTCGACCCATTCGTCGCGATGGTTCGCGCCGGTGCTCGGGGCGCGCAGCGTGCTGAGCGACAATTACTTCTCCCCATCGTGTTGCCTCACGAGGGGAGTCTGTAGTTGACGTCAGGCACCGGACTGCATTTCGGGCTAATTTTGAGCCGATTTGGGCTCGAGGGCAAGAGGCACCCTTGAACGGGTCGCGTGGGGGCGTCGTCATGCGGCCTCGTGGTCGAGGGAGGCTCTCCTCAAGACGCGACTGCTCCAATAAGGAGGTCCTCTGGGCTCGGGCGCGGGTGCGCTGGTGTGCCGCCCAGAAGTGCAGTGCACATATACGGGCGGCTCCGCCTCCGCCACGGCTCTCAGCGCCCTAACGAGCCATCCGCGCAAAAGAAGATGTGTACTCGGAGAACTTCGACTGGGTGAAGGCGCGTCTAAAACGAGCAGCCCGCGGCAAGGGCTGACCGGAACCACAATCACGGTGATCGCGTCGATGCCTCAAAGCTCCCAGAAGCCATTAAGCATAAGCTCGATCGCTTCGAAGGGTTCCGCGCGCACGGTGGCGTTGCCGCGGGCGACGCGAACGCGTGTCCATCGTGAGCCTTCGAGCGCGTAGACCTCGAGCGTCTTGTCAATCGGGTCGACGAGCCACGCGTGTCTGACGGCTTCGCGTGCGTAGATATCCATCTTGTCGCTTCGGTCTATGGCCTCGGTGCTCGGACTAAGCACCTCGCAGATCCAATCGGGCGCCACAGTGATGAATGCACCCTTAAAGCTGGATTCGTCGACGCGCTCGCGCCGCCACCCAGCAAGGTCAGGGACGACAATGTCCGCGGCGAGATGAAGCTCCGGCTCGTCCAGGATCACCCAGCCGCCAGGACCACCTCGACCTCGATCGAAAGGTCCCCCGATGTCCTGGCCAATGCGACTCGACGCGACTGCGTGAGGCGAGGCCGGTCGCGGGTGAGTGTGCAATACACCGAACAGCACTTGCGCGATCATGTGCTCGGGCGCAGCGAGCACGTCCTCGTAAGTCGCAGTTCGTCGCACGGACGCAGTCATCTCGTCATCGTACCAGCGGATCAGAAAAAGTCGTAGGCCCCCCAGTCGTCCTACAAACGCGAACCGTGGGGGACTGCATTTCGGGCCAATTTTGGGCCGATTTGTGCTCGAGGGCAAGAGGCACCCTTGAACGCGTCGCGTGGGGCGTCGTCATGCGGCCTCGTGGTCGAGGGAGGCTCTCCTCAAGACGCGACTCTTCCAATAAGGAGGACCTCTGGCGGGCTCG
>JANYHY010000272.1 GCA_025362165.1 Myxococcales bacterium
TTCGTCCGTGCCGGTTTTGTGAATCGCAGAGAAGTGCGCTTCACCGCCAGGCGATCCTGCGCGCCGCACGGTCTTGAGGTTGCTCATGCCCACGCGCTCGAGCGCGAGGAGCGCGAGCTCCGTGAAGGCGTGACCTGGGAGCTCTTGCACGCGTCGCAAGAACGCTCGACGCGAGGCGTCTTTGTAGCGGTCCACCGCGAACATCATCTCCTGCTCGAGGCGGGCAAAATCGGGGCCGAGCAGCCACTCGGTCGGTCCGACGCGGCCCCCCTGCGAGAAGCGAAAGCGCGGGCGCAGGCCCGTGGCTTGGCGACGAAGGTTGTCCGCGCGCAACGACGCCGACAGCTGTGTGATCGCGGCGGCGGGATCGCCCGCGAGCCGGCCGCGGCGCATGAGGGCCTCGACGAGCGAGCGGACCGCGACGGGTCCACCGTTGCGATCGAAGCCGACGAACACGACGAGCGCAGCGTCCGCGAGATCTTTTCCCGCGAGCTCTTCGCCCTCCGCGAGCGGCACTTCGATGCCGCTGGGCATGCCGCCCGCCATGATCTGTTGTCGATCGCGGATCTGCGGACGCGGAGCCGGCGCGAGCGGATCGCGAGTCGCGTCTCCGTTGGTCTCACCCTCCATCGTCACCCCGGGGAGCGGAGCAGCGCCCTCGCGTGGTGCGCCTTGCGCGAACTCACCTTCGGGACGACCGCCGCGCCCTCGGCGGCGACGACGGCGGCGACGGCGACCTCCGAGCTCACCTGGCACACCGTCCACCGCAGGAGCCGATGACGCACCTGGCGGCGGGGCTCCTCCGAGGATCGGCTGATCGTCGTCATCTTCGTCATCGAACAGCTCAGCGCCGCTCGCGTGCAAATCTGCGCGCAGCGCGTCTTCGCCGTTGACGGGTCCATCTCCCTCTTCATCTTCCACGGCGACCGCGGAGGAAGGAGGCGCGGCCACAGCGGCTTCGACCTCGAGCGCGTTGACGTCGGAGCTCTCGTCACCGTCTGCGGATGCATCAGGCTTGCCACGGCCCCGACCCTTGCGATCGCTCCACTCGCGAAGCGCGAACACGCCCGGCTTCACGCGCACGATGGGGATCGACTTGTCGTCCTTCTTCAAGAGCGCCGCGAGTCGCGCCCCCATCGTCACCTCGGGGCTCTTGCCCACGTGCGACAGCAGGCTCTTCTCGATCGCCAGCTCGGTGATCTCTTTGTAGTGCAAGGGCTTGCCGGCGAGGCGGAGCACCTCCGCGGCGGCTTCAGTAAACGTCATCTTTGCTTGTTCCTCGCCCAATTCTTCGGGCGCTTTGGCGCGCAGGTAAGCGGCCCTCATGGCCTGCTTGCTGCACGAATCCCTCTCATCAACGGGCCAGTCTCGCGTGGGCGCTCATCGCAGCGCGACGAGCCCGGAAGCGGTCCTTGACCTCGGACGAACTCTATATCGCGCGCATGCCCAGTCGTCAAACGTCCCTTATGGACCCTTTGAGAGCAAGGTCTGATCTCCGTTGATTCCAAGCGCATTTGAGGTGTAACTCGCGCACCTCATGACTGTGGCGGTTTCGCGCACGCGCTCGAGCGTCTCGATCCTCTTGATCGTCTCGACGATCGGGTTCGCGCTCTCTCGCGGCTTCAACGCGGACAACGAGGGCAAGCTCGGCTTCTTGTTGTGGACGACCGCGCCCACGCTGCTCATCGCGGTGATCGCGATCGTGCGCGCCGTCCGTCGTGGAGAGGTAGGTCGCTGGCTCAAGCCCGAGTGGGGCGACATCACGCGCGGCTTCCTCGCAGGCCTGTTTCTCTTCGTGTGCGCGTTCGTGTTCGTGAAGATCACCATCCCGCCCGCTTCCCCCCACGAGGCATGGATGGCGCGGATCTACCTCGCGCTCGGAGACACGAGCCGCTTGCGCGATCACATGGTGCTCGTCGCGATCGGCATCGTCTCGATCTGCGCCGCCGAGGAGATCGTGTGGCGCGGGCTCGTGATCGATCTCGCCGCAGACCTCGTCGGTGCGAAGCGCGCATGGATCGCGGGAGGCGTGCTGTACGGAGTCGCCCACGCGGGCACTGTGTTCGCGCTCGCCGACGACAAGGCCGGCCCGAACCCCATGCTGATGTTCGCCGCGCTCGGCTGCGGGCTCGTCTGGGCTTTCATGCGCAACACGTTCCGCCGATTACTCCCTGCGATCGTCGCGCACGCTCTTTTCGACTGGGCGGTGGTGATGATGTTTCGACTTTGGGGCCCAAGCGTTTAGTGGAGATGTTTGTCGGAACTTCCGGTGCTCAGACGGTTACACTCGATCACGTCATGCGGCGGTGGCTGAAGGTCTTCGGTGTCGCGATGGCCTCCGCGTGCGCGCGAGAGGCGCCTCCTGCCGTGCCCACGGCTCCGGTGGTCACAGCCCTGCCGGTGGTCGAGGCACCTCCTCGAGCGTCGCAGTACTTGCTCGCAGATGGCCCAGCCTTCGTGCGCCTGGAGGGCACTGATGGCTTTGGCGCGATCGTCAACGGACTGCGCGTCGTGGAGAACGGCCGCATCGCGCGCGTCGCGACTCAAGAGACCTCGCCTGCGCTCCAAAAAGCGACGAAGCTCCCACGCTCGTTGGGCGGCGGATTTTTGTTTCGCAGCAAGAACGCGCTATTTTCGAGCCCGTCGTTCGACGGACCGCTCAAGCCCGTCTGCGGCTTCATGGCCGACATCGATGACGTGAGTATCGGGCCCTCGTACGTGCTCGCGCATCTGAACGATGGCGATCGGATCGCGATCGATCCGCGCAACGGACAGCGCGCGGCGATCTCTCCTCCAGGGCTCGTCGAGGTCGGAGCGCTCGATGACGGACGCGTCGCTGCGCTCACGACGTTTGGTGCCGCTCTCGTCTCCGCGGATGGCAAGCAGTGGACCGACGTGACCGCGCAGCTCAACGGCCACCCCGACGCGATAGACGAGGTCGACGGAGAGCTCTGGATCCACGGCACTCCCCTCTCTGCGAGAGTGGAGGAGGGCGGCAAGATCTCGCTGCTCGACGAGGAGAAGAAGCCGACGGCGACGACCATGCGGCCGCGCGATCCGAAGTGGCTCGACACCGTGACTCCACTGCGCAAGGCATACCGCTCGGGAGTGCTGCTCGAGGACGGCACGGCTCTCGTGGTCACGCAGGGCGCTCTCGCGCGGATCGACGTGCAGACGGGAGCGATCGTGTCGATGTCGCCGAAAAAGCTCGCGCCCGACGCCGACTGCGAGGGCGTACGCACACCAGACGACGTCGTGTTCATTTGTCGAAGGTCGAGCGAGGCGTTCGTGGTGTCGCACGGGCTCTCCGAGTCCGGGTTCGCTGTCGAGAAGACCTTCACCACTTCACAAGGATCGATCTTCGTCGGTGATGACGGCTCGATGGCGATCGCGGGCTCGTGCTCTGGCGCTGTGGCGGACATGACCGTCTGCGTTCGAGGTGTGAGCGGGGCTTGGCAAGAGCACGTCGTCACGCCGACCACGAGCGACGCAGGCACCGCAACCACGCCGATCACGATCGATCGGTGGATTGCGAAATCCGACGGCAACGCGATCGGGCTATCGCTCGGCGGTTCGCCCGCGATGGTTGATACGTCAACCAACGAGGTCACGCTCCTGTTGCCTGACGCGCTCAACAACATCGACAGCGGCTCGTCCAAGCGCAGCCGCTATGCCGGCAAGCGCGCGTACGCAGGAGGCTGGCAGATCGATCGCAGCTGGACCGCGACCTCCACAGGCATTCGCGGTTGGGTCGGTAAAGGAACGGCGATCGACATCGGCTTCGAAGGCAACGTCGCGCGCTCGCCGTACGCGTTCGATCAGGCGGCCACCTCCGGCATCTATGGCTTCGCGATCACTGGAGAGGCTGCGTTTCAATCGACCGACCGTGGGCAGCACTGGACCGAGGTAGCGCCACCTCCACAAGCGCACGGCGTGCCTGCGCTCGCCATCGACGATTGCGGACCGCTCGGGTGCGAGATCGGAGGATGGCTTCGAGTGGGGTGGGAGCTCGTCCCGCCGTCGCCTCCGCAGGTCGCTCAAGATCTGTTGACCGCAGCGAAGCTCCCCATCACGACGCTGCCCGCGATCTCGTGCGCGCCAACAGGACCGCAACGACAGAAGACCGTGAACAAGAGCTGGTCGTCACCGAACGATCTCGGGTTTGGTGCGCTGAAGCTCGCGATCAAAGAGGACGACGAGCCGCTGCGCGAAGCTGGGACTTACTGGTTGAACCTCCCACAGCGTCCGATCGATGGGAGCGACGGAGACGCCGAGCCTGCGATGCGACTACTGGCGACGGGCTACACGGTGACGACCGACGACAACGGCGCGCTGAAGGCGAACGGTCCCATACCTGCGATCACGCTGCTCCGACGGCAGATCGGCTTCTTGCAGGCGTTCGATCCGGGGATGGCCGTTCGGCGCACGAGCATCGGGATGGCGGATTACTTCGCGGCCGCGCGCGCGGTCGGCCTCGGCGGCGGCGTCTCGACGATCGCGGATGACCCGCTGACCACGCAGACGGTGGTGCCCTTGCTCGGCCCCGATCCAGCGGCCGGAAACGATCTCGTCGCGAGCTACAACCCGATCGATCAAGGTGGCGCGTTCGCTGTGGTGCGCCCGAACGGTACGCGTGTCGCGATCGAGAAGGACAAGACCAACGACACGAGCTTCACCTTCTTGAGCGCAGCGCAGCTCGGTGATGACGTCGTCGTGCTGCAAGCCACCGAAGATGCGACCGAGCAGATCCTGCGTTGGACCGGCCCGGTGCTCGCGCCGCTCTTCGAGGTGCCTGCCCCGCCGCTCGCGAGCTATTACCCTGCAAATCCAGACGCGATCGCGATCGGCCCGCACGGCGAGATCGGTGTGCTGCGTACACCCTCTGGCGGAGAGCCTCCGACCAAAGACGACGCGGCGCTCATTTACTTGCCGGGTCAAGCACCCGCTGCGCTCGCGCCGTGGTCTACTCTCGTGCTCGCCGATGATGCTGCGTGCAAGGCAGATCCAGGCTGGCGCGCGATCGTGACGACGACGCGCCCGTGGCTTCGCGCGGCCACAGCGGACGGCGAGCTCACGCCGACCCAGACCATCATGCGCGTGAAGTGGAGCACGACGCGCGTGTGCTTGGAGGCGCTCGAGGCGCACCTGTTGGAGACGAGCAAGGCGCGCGTGCTCAACGTCAACTCGCCCAACGATCGACCGTCCGTCGATCAGGTGACGCTCTCGTCGTGGCTCGTGTGGAAGGTGCTCGGCAACGCGACGTCACCTGCAGGCGCCAGCAAGGGGGCTGTGGGCGCGGGCGCGGAGATCTCGCAGCCGCTCAAGTGCAACCTCTGAGCTCCTGACGCCCCTGTTCTGATGAGACAAAACAGAAAGGGCCTCGCGTCTCCGCGAAGCCCTCTCACGATCGCAGCTGAAATCAGCTCGAATTCAGTTCATGCCGTCCATCATGCCCTGCGCCATGCCGGTCGCGAGGTTGATGATCCAGAGGAGCAGGCCGACGCCGATGCCGATGCCCGAGAGGATCGTGGCGAGCTTCGCCTTGCTCTGCGCGGTGGCGAAGTCGCCGACCTTCTTCGCGTTCATCGCTTGAATGCTGAACACCAAGCCGACGATGCCGAGGATGGTGCCGATGCAGAGCGAACATCCGCAGGGGAAGATCGCGAGGATGCTCAAGATGAGCGGGAGCGTGGTGTTCACGTCTCCGCCCATGCCCGGCATCATGGGGCCGCCCGGAGGCGGGAATCCGCCACCTGGGGGACCGAAGCCTGGAGGAGGCGCGCCGTAGCCGCCCGGAGGTGCCCCTTGAGGAGGACCACCGAAACCACCCGGAGGACCCCCCATCGGAGGACCGCCGTAGCCACCTGGCGGAGCGCCTGGAGGTGCACCATAACCACCGCCGCCTGGCGGAGCGCCCGGAGGACCACCGTAGCCACCACCACCTGGAGGCGGATAGCCGCCACCCGGAGGAGGACCGTAGCCGCCGGCTGCCTGAAGAATTCCGTTTGCGCTCATCGCTTCCTCGATCATCATTGTGCGTCCCTCTCTTATCGCTCTCGCCTGCGCAGACGAACCCGGTCCATTCTCGCGACGAAGCGGCAGCATCGCATAGAACGCGCCTAGCATGAACCGAAACCATCCAGCTGCGGCGCACGCCGGTATTTCTGCCGGATCCGCCCTCCTTGGCGGACCCAAGCGCGGGATCTTCTGGTGGAGGGCGGGGCTCGCGGTCGCGGCGATAGGCGCTTACGCGGCTTACATGCTGTCGGGCGTCGTCCAGTGTACGTTCGCCAAGATCACTCACCACCCCTGCCCTGCGTGCGGCGGGACGCGCTCCGTTCATGCGCTCTTACACGGCGACTTCATGGGGGCGCTGCAGTTCAACCCGATCGCGCCGCTGTTCGTGATCGTGTTGGGCGCACTCTCTGCACGCGCTGTGTGGATCGCCGGACGTGACGGCAACCTCTACGCGCTCGGTCGCGGTGTCGTCGGCGTGTGGCTCGTACGCGCGCTCGTAGCCGTCCTCGTGATCGACGTTGTCGTCTGGGCGGCGCGATTCTTCGGCCTCTTCGGCGGCCCAGTTCCCGTGTAGCGTCGACTGCGATGCGGATTTGCACGGCGTGCTCCGAGCTGTACCCCGACGAGGCGGCGTTCTGTCCGCTCGACGGCAAGCCGCTCGTGAAGTCCACCGATCCGTTCCTCGGCCGCACCATCGCGTCGCGCTATCGATTGGTGAAGAAGCTCGGCCAAGGCGGCATGTCCGTCGTGTACCTCGCGCGCCACGTGATGATCGAGCGCATGAACGCGATCAAGATCCTGCGCCAGGATCTCACGCTCGATCCCAACCACAGAGAGCGCTTCCTGCGAGAGGCGCGCGCGGTCAATCGCATCAACCACCCGAACATCGTCGAGATCACGGACTTCGGCGAGATCGAGGGCATGGCGTACTTGGTGATGGAATACGCGGAAGGCGAGCCGTTGCTCAACACGATCCACCGCGGCACCTTGCCGTGGGATCGCGCGGCGCGCATGGCTCGGCAGATCGCTGGCGCGCTCGCTCGCGCACAACAAGCGGGTGTCATCCACCGCGATCTGAAGCCCGAAAACATCCTCGTCTTGAAGCCCGAAGAGTCGGGGCGCGCAGATCAAGATCGCGTCAAGCTCACCGACTTCGGCATCGCGAAGATCCTCGATGCGCCTGCGCTCACGTTCTCAGAGCAGATGTTCGGCACGCCTGGTTACATCGCGCCGGAGCTCGTCGAGGGTTTGACCGTGGACGGCCGCGCGGACCTCTACGCGCTCGGCGTCGTGCTGTACGAGATGATCTCGGGCAAGCTCCCGTGGAACGGCAAGACGCAGGCTGAGCTCCTGCTCAAGCCGCTCACCACTCCACCCATCCCGCTGTCGCAGCGCACGCGCGACGTGCCTCCAGAGATCGAGTCGCTCGTGCTCGCGATGCTCGCGAAGGATCCGAAGGATCGACCGCACGACGCGTTCCTCATCGAGGACACGCTCGGCGAGATTTTGCGGCGCTACGAGGGCAAGCCGGCGACGTCGAGCGGCGAGCAGGGCCGCGAGGAGACCCTGCCCACGCTCGAAGAGCGCTTGCCCGAGCCACCACCGCGCGAGACGGCGAACCTCGGTCGACTGCAGACGAGCGAGATGGCGTCGCGTTGGAGCGCGGCGATCACCGAAGCGCGCGCGTCGATCGAGATCGCCAAGCAGAAGGGCCGACCAGCAGAGAACATCGCGCGCGCCGTCGAGCTCATCACGCACGCCGAGACGCTGGTCGGCAGCATCGATCGCTCGACTCGCTCGGTCTCTTCGCTGCAGACACGCGTGGACGCGATGGAGGCACACGCGCGAGATTTCCGCAAGAACATGGGCACCGCGATCGACGTCCTCGGGCGCGATCGATCACGCGAGCGAGCCCACATGACCGCGCTGCGCGAGCGACGAGACGAGCTCGAGATCGCGGGCGACGGCCCCAAGAGCGCTCGCGACACCAACGTCTGGGAGGCGACCGCGATCGCGACCGAGGAAGATCGCGCGCGCGCCATCGAGGAGGACCTCACGTTCCAAGTCGTGCAGCTGCAGATCCAGCTCGAGGCAAAGAACGAGCGCTACGAGAAGGAGCACGCCGTGACGACCGCGGAGCTCGAAGGCGCGATCAGCGCAGTGCGCGCCATGACGAGCGAGCTCGTCCGAACGTTGGACGAAGCCGCGGGCCTCGTCTCCACGCGCAAGCGCTTGGGCTGACGCGGTCCTCTTCTGACTCAGTCTTTGCCGCTGTCTTTGGAGCTCGCGTCCGACCAGCCGCCGTCTTTGAAGCTCGCGTCCGAGCCGCCGTCGGGGCAGAACGGGAGCCCGATGTTCGCGCAGTTCCAATGGCCCACATCGCACGTGCAGTCCGCGTAGCCTTGGATGTTGCCGTTGCAGTCCCTGTAGGGCTGCCCGCTCAGGCAGATGGGGTGGGCGCCTTGCTCGAAGCACGCCTCGCCGCCGTGGAGCGTGCCGGGCGGCGGGCACATTGGCGGGGGAAACGGCGGACA
>JANYHY010000103.1 GCA_025362165.1 Myxococcales bacterium
ATCGTCTTGGTTTTGGGTGTGGCGGTGAACGCGACGTAGGTGATGCCGCCAACGTCGGCACGGGCTGCCATCTGGGCTGCCAGGATGTCTTCGGTACTGACTTCGCCGCCGTCGCCAAGTTCCATTAGCTCCTCGGCGGAAAGCACGGCCTTGAGCTTGGCAGCGGCCTCGCCGGTCTGCGAGCTGTGGGCCTCGTCGGCGATCACTGCGAAATGTTTTCCCTGGGTCGCCGCCAGCTTGCGAACGGCGTCCAGGGCGAATGGAAAGGTCTGGATGGTGCAGACGACGATTTTTTTGTCACCGGACAGGGCGGCGGCCAACTCGCCGCTCTTGCTGCTGCTCTCGCCCTTGATGGTGGCGACCACGCCGGTCGTGCGCTCGAAGCCGAAGATCGCGTCTTGCAACTGCGAGTCGATCACCTTGCGGTCGGAGATGACGACGATCGTGTCGAACACCTTGGCGTGCTTGGCGTCGTGCAGCTCGGAGAGAAAGTGTGCAGTCCACGCGATGCTGTTGGTCTTGCCCGACCCCGCCGAGTGCTGCACGAGGTAGCGAGCGCCCGCGCCATCGGCGAGCACGGCGGCTTGCAGCTTGCGCGTGACGTCGAGCTGGTGGAACCGCGGGAAGATGACGTTCTTGATCTGCTTCTTGTTGTCGCGCTCCGCGATGAAGTACCGACCTAGGATCTCGAGCCAGCTCTCGCGCTCCCAGACTTGCTCCCAGAGGTACGCGGTGCGGTGCCCACCAGCGGCGTTGATCGGGTTGCCTTTGCCGCCGTGGTCCCCGAGGTTGAACGGAAGAAACACCGTGGATGCTCCAGTGAGACGCGTGACCATCGCGACCTCGCTGTTGCTGACCGCGAAGTGGACGAGCGCACCGTTTGGGAACGAGAGCAACGGCTCGGGGCCCTGGCCCTTGGGTTGGGGCAATCGATCGAAGCGATACTGGTCAATCGCGTCCGCGAGGCTCTGCGTGAAGTCAGTCTTGAGCTCCACGGTCGCGACGGGCACGCCATTGAGGAAGAGCACCAGATCGATGCTGTTCTCGTTATGGAGCGAATATCGAACCTGTCGCACTACGCGCAGGCGGTTCTGCCCATAACGCGCGAGGATGTCTGGGTTGATGGCGAGCGCCGGCTTGAACTCGGCGATCTTGAGCTTCTCCTTCAACCCGAGCAGCTCGATGCCCGTGCGCAGAACCTCGAGCGTGCCGCGCTGATCGATCTGATCGCGCAGTCGCTTGAGCAATGTCTCTGCCGCGGCTGTTCCGTGGTTCTTCGTGAGGATCTCCCACGCCTTCGGCTGGGCGGCTTTCACCCACTCGATCACATCGGGTGCGAACAGCGCGCGGTCACGCTCGTAGAGCGCGTGATCACCAGGCGTGTAGAGCCAGCCGTGGGCGGCTAGGTGCTCGCAGATCTCGTCCTCGAAGTTGATCTCTTTGTGCAGGCTCACGGCGACCGAGCGTACGTCAATCTGAACGGAGTCGCTCTATCATCCCAGCTGCGGCTTGCTCGGTCCCTGGCAGATGGCATTCTACAAGAACATGTCCGACAGGTGGTGTGGACAGCCAATTGCCAAGCCGAGTATCGTCGCCCCCGTGGGCAAGAAGGCACGCGAGACAAGGTTGGAGACGCATCGGCGAATCCGTGGAGAACGACTGACGGATGCAGAGCGAGAGTTTCTCCGCGCGAACGTTCGATACGAGGGCAGTCCGTACCACAAGCGATCGCCCGGCGACTTCGGCTTGACTCCACCAGCGAGTCCGCGACGTGACGCGACCCTTTGCGACGAGGCCTCGATCTTGGAGCGTGCGAAGGCGGACGAGTTACTAGCGGGCGCGATCACCAAGGGGATCGTGAGCGAGTCGACCGCAGTCGGTGCCTTCCCTAAGCAGATGTGGGTCTACGACGGTGAGCATGTGTTCGAGGCAATGTACGGAGGGAGTCGCACGGGCGCCTATCACGGTTATCCGATTCGGCGGAGCGACCCGTTGCACGATGAGATCGTAGCGGCTTGGAACGCGTGATGAACGAGCTGACGATTGACGTCACCGAGTGGCTTGGTGGCACCAGCGACCTAGACGACTTGACCTTCGGGTCATTCGTGATTCGCGGAGGCACTCCGGCTCTCTCTCTGACCGAAGTGCAGGACCTTATCGCGAACGCGACGCGGGAGACGATTCGAGTCCCTGCGATTCGTGTGACCCGATGGCTTCTTGCGCACTGGTGGCGGCTCCGCTGGGAGTCAGAGCGGCGCGAAGGCTCGTGGCGAAGCGTGCACTCCATGGCTGCGCTCGGTGGTGGCATGGCGTGGCCAAACCTTGACGTCGTCAGCGACGGAGAGTTCGTTCAGCTCACCGTGAGAGCCGAGTTGCGGCCGGACGTCGCGGCCGTTCGGTATCTGCGCGACATGACGATCGAGATCCCCGCGTCGGCGTTCGAGCGCGCTGTCGATCGATTCATCGACAAGATCGAGGCTCGCGTCACGGACTGCTTCCCTGCCGATCACACCCTCCGCGACTTGCGCGCCGAGCTGCGCGAAGAGCGAGAGGACGCTGTGCTGGCGAGGCAATACCGGTTGGAGGCGCGCGCCGGCTTCGACGCAGGCGATGCGCCGCCTGATTGGTACGAAGCGGTGAAGCGTGTGGCTAGCGAGGCTGGTGACATCGCCATAGAGGACGTGCTCGCCGCCAGGATGGGCGGACAAGGCGCCGCCGACGCAGTGGCCGCGCTCAAGCGAGCACCCACGACGGTCGATCTGAGTTCGATTCCAAGCACCCCTCCCGATGGGCGTGGCAACAAGCCATGGCAGCGAGGAGCAGAAGCGGGGCGTCGGGTACGAACGACTCTCGGGATCGGAGACGGTCCCGTCACCGACGAGAAGCTCACCGAAGCGCTCGGTGCAAACTTGAGCACACTTCAAGTCGATACCGCTCCAGATGCATCCATCTTGGGTGGATATCGTTCACACGCCAGTGGCGTCACCCAAGTGCTCATCCCAACCGCGCGACGCACGAGCCAGCGCTTCTACTTCGCGCGGCTCATGGGGATGGCCTCGCTCTACCCACGAAGCGAGCAGGTCCTGCCTATTACCGGTGCCGCAACCGCCGCACAGAAGTTCGCCCGGTCATTCGCCTCAGAGTTCCTATGCCCATGGGAGGAGCTCCG
>JANYHY010000303.1 GCA_025362165.1 Myxococcales bacterium
CGCGCTTGGCGAGCTCGTCGACGCGGCGGCTGACATCGCGATCCTCTTCGAGGGGCGGCGCGTGATGAGGCTTGATGCGCGCGTCGATCACGACGCTGCCGCGACAGCCCCAAGCCTTGTGCTCTACGCTGGCTCCGATGCCGTGCACGTCGATCGCTGGGTTGCTGCGCGTGAAGGTGACCCACAAGAAGTTGCTCGAGCTCTTGCTCGCGAACGCAGAGTCGTCGACGAGAACGAGCAGCGGAAACCCGGGGAAATCTAGATATGTGTATCGTGCACAGAATCGCTCTGCGTTTTGGGGGGAGTCGAACGCCGGAGCGCCGATCGCGAGCACGCCAGGCATCACCACGCGCGCGTCGTAGCCCTCTGGAAGTCGTAGCTCGCGCGGGATCTCGCGTCCGAGCTCTCGCCGCTTCTGTCCCGCGGCCGCGACGATCACCTTCGAGCCAGCGTTGAGTCCAGTGCCCGAGTAGTCGAGCGTGTCGATCGTGGTGTTGCAGACGAAGTGGAGATCGCGCGTCGTGTCGAGCCTCTCGAGGACGTGCGCGAAGAACGCGGGCACGTCGTGGATGTCGAGCGAAGGCGCGTCTTCGGTCGCAGCGATGAGCAGATACTTCGCGAGCGACATCTGGCCTTGACCCAAGATGGCGCTCGCCTGCGTGAGCAGCTCCATCGGACGGCGCTCGCTCGCGTAGGGCACGTAACGCTCGCTGCCGATCGCCAAGAGCAGCGGGTGCACTCCCGCCGCGTCGACCGCGTGCACTTCACGCACTCCGGGGAGGACGTCAGGAATGAGCGGCCCCGTGAGCTCGTGGATCAGCGCGCCGAACGCGGTGTCCTCTTGCGGTGGACGCCCGACGACCGTGAACGGCCAAATCGCGCCGCGCCGGTGATGAACGCTCTCGACGCGCATCACGGGGAATTCGTGCACGAGCGAGTAGTAGCCGAGGTGATCGCCGAACGGCCCCTCGGGCTTGGTCGCGCGAAGCTCGATGCTCCCTCGGATGCAGAAGTCGGCGTCTGCGACGATCGCAGGACCGTCTCCCTCGTGCGCAAGCCGCACCGCGCGTCCATTCATCGCGCCCGCGAACGCGAGCTCAGGCAGGCCCTCCGGGAGCGGCATCACGGCGGCGAGCGAGTTCGCAGGTGGACCCCCTATGAACACGTTCACACGCAAGCGCTCTCCGCGGGCGATCGCCTTGGCGTGGTGCACGCCGATGCCGCGGTGAATCTGGTAGTGCAGACCGACCTCGCGATCACGCTCGTACTCGTTGCCAGAGAGCTGCACGCGATACATTCCGAGGTTGGAGCGCCGCCACCCAGGTTGCTCGGGATCTTCGGTGTACACCTGCGGCAACGTGATGAACGGACCGCCGTCCTTCGGCCAGGAGGTGATCGCCGGAAGCTTCGAGAGCGTGGTGCGCTCCTGCATAACGGGAGCGCTCCGCGTGGACCGAGGCAACAGGTGCATCGCCGCGAACGGCGCCTTCGCGATCAGTCGCGGCGACCGCAACAAAGACAGCGGATCAGTCTTGCCCGCCACGAGCGCGCGCACTCCATCCAGCTCATCTCTAAAAATGTAGTGTGCGCGCTTGGTCGTCCCGAACAGGTTGCTGACAGCCGGGAACTCGCAGCCCCGAAATCGCGAAAAGTAGAGCGCTGGGCCACCCGCGATGTAAACGCGGCGCTGGATTTCAGCCGCTTCCAGGTGAGGATCGATCTCCGCTTCGATTCGTACGAGCTCAGACTGCCGCTCGAGATCATCGATGCAATCGCGCAGGGAGGTGTAACCCATCAGCCGCCGACTCTAGTGTCGAGCAGGTGCGTTGGACAGGTCCGCGCGCATGACCGACCACGCGATCGCGCCGGGGAGGGCGACAGCGCCGATCGTGATCACCACCCACGTCCACGAGTGCGAGCGATCCACCACCCTGCCTACGACCGGACCCACGATGATGCCCACGATCGACTGCACTGCCGCGCCGATGCCGCTCGCGGTCGCTGCGGAGGTCGGGGCGACGCGACGCATGACGTCTGCGATGCCGAGGACATACATGCCCGCGCCGCCCGCGAGCGTCGTGCTTCCTAACGCGATCACTTGCCATGGCCCGCGCGCCAAAGGCACCAACGCCAACGTCGTCGTGAGCGCTCCAGCGACCAGCATGAGCGTCCGGTGTGACCCACCAGGCGCGAGGCGATCACGCCGACTCGCAAGCACGCCGAAGGAGATCGCTGCGACGTCGAACACGAGCGGAGGCAGCCAAAGATAGTGACCCACGTCGTCCTTCGGGACGTTGCACGCTTCGACGAGCAGCTGCGAATACCAGTTGAGCACGATGCCAATCGCAGGCGCGGAGGTCGCGACGACGACCGCGAGGCGCCACATCCCGGGGTGTCGAAGCAGCGGCCAGAACGTGCCTGTTCGCTCGGCGGGAGCTTCCTGCACACGCGGCGGCCCGAAGACGAGCCAGAAGGGAAGCCACGCGAGGCCCACGATCGCTATCGCGACGAACGCGTAGCGGAAGCCGTGATCGCGCGCGATCCTCACCGCGAGCGGAGGCGCGATCATCGCGCCGATCGAGCTTCCCGTGAACAAGAGACCGAAGCCCGCCGATCGCTGCGACGATGGGAGCACATTGCGGACGGTCTGCGCGGCCGCAGGGAAGGAAGGGGCCTCCGCGGCGCCCAGCAGCACACGCAGCACGATCATCGAGGCGAAGCCGATCGCGAACGCGTGCCCTGCGGCGACGGCCGACCACAACAGGACAGCCACCGCGAGCGCCGCCCGCGCTCCGAAGCGGTCCACCAGGCGGCCTGAAATCGGCGCGCCGACGAGGTACGAGAGCGCGAACGCCGACCCGAGCCAACCGAACTGCGCGTGAGAGAGATCGAGGGCTTTTCGAACGGTCGGCGCGATCGCCGCCAGCGCCTGCCGATCGAGGTAGCTCACGCTCATCGCCAACGTCGCGATGACCGCTGTGACCCATGGATGCACTCGTAGGCGCGACAAGGCGCCGAGACTCGCACGACTCACGGTTCGCCTGTTCGCAAATTGGCGATCCTGCCGCTGCGTTGTGTACTCTTTGATCGGTGGTTCGCAGCGCGAACCGATGTCGATCAAGGAGACACCGTCATGGCCAAGGGACAAGAGAAGCCGAAGAAGAACAACAAGCCGAAGATGACCGTCGCCGAGAAGAAGGCGAAGAAGAAGGAGAAGGCCAAGAAGTAGCGGTGTCCGATGCGAGTCGCGTTCATCACGTCACGCGACCTCATCGACCTGTACGAGGACGATCGCCTCGCCCTCCCTTTGCTCGCAGGCCTCGGCATCGAGGTCACGCCAGTGGAGTGGGGGAGCGAGGCGAACTCCTTGATGGGCTTCGATCTCGTGGTGATCCGCTCTCCGTGGGATTGGTACGAGCGCGGCCCGGAGTTCGAGTCCTGGTTGCAGTCCGTCGCGAACGGCGATGTGCGGCTCGCGAATCGCGCCTGCGTTCGATTCTTGGACAAGACGTACCTGCGCGCCCTCGAAGCGAACGGCGCTGTCCTCGTACCCACCGAGTGGATCGCTCAGAGCGAAGCTCCACGTCTTCATGAGAGAATGGCGCGTCGCGGTTGGACCCAAGCGGTGATCAAGCCCACGCTCTCGGCGAACGCGTCACGCACGCATCGCGTCTCGATCGATCGCACAAGCGAGTTCGAAGCAGTTGCGCGAAACGTGCTGAAAACAAGCGGATTGATGCTTCAGCAGTACCTCGACAACGTCACGTCGCAGGGTGAGTGGACGTTCGTCTTCTTCGCAAACCAGTTTAGTCACGCGCTCCGAAAGATCCCCAAGAGCGGAGACTTTCGCGTGCAAGCCGACCACGGCGGCAGCGTCGTATTCGAGCCGAACCCATCCGCCGAGCTCGTGCAGCAAGCCGAGAAGATGCTCGCGGCGACCCACGAACTCTGGCTCTACGCACGTGTCGACGCCATCGTGCATGAGGGCGTTCTCCAGTTGATGGAGTTAGAGGTCGTAGAGCCCGAGCTGTTCTTGCGCGCGCATCCCGAGGCGCCCGCGAGATTCGCAGACGCGATCTCGCTCCAAGCAAAGTTGGCAGGCTCGCACTTCAGACTGGGTCGCGGCGTTTCAACGTGACGAGCAGGATCATCATCATCAAGAAGGTCATTCCGAAGAGGATGCCCATCGGCAGGCCGGTGGTGTCCCAGTTCGAGAAGCCCCACGCGCCGGAGATGCTGTCGCTCTCGATTTGCGCGACTGCGCACTGAAAGTGACCATTTTGGATGAAATCCGGCGGGCTCGAGAGCGTGGGTTGATGCAAATCGATCAACCACGCGGCGTCGTTCCTGATGGCGTATCGCTCTTGCGAAATCGAGCCTTCGAAGCCCCATCGCGCAGGCATGATGTACATGAGCGGCTGGAGCATTGGGTTGGTGGTCATCGGCACCATGAGACCGCCCAGCACGATTTGAGGAATGAGCGCGATCGGCGTGAGCGCCATCGCAGCTTCAGCGGAGGCGACGATCGTCGAGAGCAGCAGGCCGAGCGCCGCGGCGTTCATCGACACGGCGACCATCGATAGGAGCTCGAGGAAGAACGCGCTCGGGCCGCCGTTGAAACCGAGGCTGAAGAACACGATCGCGAGCAGCATCGTGCACTGCACGACGCACACCATCGACAGGATGATGTACTTCGACAGCACGTAGTTCACCAATGACAGGTTCACCATGCGCTCGCGCATGTAGATGGCCCGCTCTGTCACGATTTCGCGCGCGGCATTGCTCGTTCCGAACCAGACGCACGACACGACGACGAAGAACATCGCCGCCGTATGGTCTGTGGTCATCTGCATCTCGTTGAGCAGGTTGGTCGTGCCGCTCGTCGTTTGAGGGCTCTTTTTGGCCAATTCCTGCAGCGCGCCCAAGCACCAGAACGGGATGGCGGACTTCTGCCCGCCGAACACGAACGCGAGCATGATGCCGATCACTGGCGCTTGCAGGAACATGATCGCGGCGCCTGCGCGGTCGCGGATCTTCACCTTCCAGTAGCGCGACATCAACAGAGTGAGCTGTCGCAAGACCGCCGTGGAGGCGCGGGCAGGCGTTCCGCGCGCGGCAGGCTCGGTGCCGACCGCGCGCCGTCCCGCGTACATCTTCTGGAAGACTGGGTTTTGGTTCTGGAAGAACTCCGCGCGCCACTGCTTGGCGGACTCGAGCCTCGCGATCGCGCGCGGTGTGTTCGGGTCGCGCTGCTTCATCTGCTCGTGGGTCGCACGCTCCCGGACGTTGAGCATGTCGAACATGTCGCGAGGAGTCTCGATCGCCTGCGCGGTCCCCTGGTACGCAGCGCGATAGGGGCTCCCGGGACGCTCGATGATCTGACCGAAGAAGCGATACGAGTCGGCCCCCGTAGGGCCGAAATACGTGGGGATCCCGCCGTAGCCCATGATGAACGCGAGATTGAATTTCTCGAACTCGTCTTTGGCGGGCTGATGGATCGTCATGATGATCGTCTTGCCCGTCTTCTTGGTGAGATCGGCGAGCAGGTTGATCAGGCTGGTCGTGTCGTCTGCTGCGAGACCGCTGGTGGGCTCGTCCAAAAAAACGATGACGGGATCAGTGACGAGCTCCAGCGCGATGTTGACGCGCTTGCGCTGTCCGCCCGAGAGCACCTTCTTCTCGGGCTTTCCGATCTGGAGGTTGCGCACGGCCTCGAGGCCGAGATCTCTAAGCGTCTGATCGACGAGGTTGTCGATCTCGTCTTCCGAGAAGTCAGGCGGCAAGCGGAACTGCGCGGAGTACTTCACCGCCTCGAAGACCGTGAGCTCGGGGTGCACGATGTCGTCCTGCGGAACGTAACCGATCGATCCGCGGAGCGCGTCGTAGATGGCGTAGAGATCCTCGCCGTTGATCCGCACTTGGCCCGAAGTAGGCGGTAAATAGCCGTTGAGCGTCATCAAGAGCGTGGTCTTGCCG